>CAZMIT010000056.1:0-4377 GCA_964566495.1 uncultured bacterium
CCGGCCTCAACCATCTGCCGTAAGTGATAAGAGACGGAAGGCTGGGACATCTCCAGCTCCTCCTGCAGTTCACAGACGCAGAGCTCCCCGTCACGCAGGAGCTGGATTATTTGCAGTCGGGTCTCGTCGGTTAAGACCTTGAAGAAATTTTTTATGTTTTCTTTTTTCATTTTAATTTGGTTTTAGGGCGATCCAGGCCAGTGGGGGCAGAGTTAGCCGGAGTGAGCATTGTTCACCGTGCCAGTTCTGTTCTTCCGGATACAACTCGCCCTCGTTTATTAAACCACTACCCCAGTAATCAGAAGCGTCCGAGTTAAAAACTTCTACATAGGAAGTATTCGTGGGAACACCAACCCGATAATCAGCGCGAACAACGGGGGTAAAGTTGAAAACAAATAGTAGATGTTCATTTGAACCGGGCAGTTGGCGGAGAAAACTTACAACGCTATTTTCAGAGTCCGTAAAATCAATCCAGCGGAAACTATCGCCTTCGGGGTCAAATCGCCAGAGCATTTCGTTATCAAGGTAGAAAGAATTTAGCTCAGCGACATAGTCCTGAAGTTTTGAGTGTGACTCGTGCCCTAGGAGATGCCAGTCGAGGCTCTGGTTGTGGCGCCACTCCTGACGCTGAGCAATTTCACCGCCCATGAACAGCAGTTGTTTGCCGGGGTGAGCTGTTTGGAAACCGTAAAGCAGGCGCAGGTTGGCAAACTGCTGCCAGCCATCACCGGGCATCTTATTCAGCAGACTATTTTTCATGTGGACTACTTCGTCGTGGGAAAGCACGAGCATAAAGTTCTCATGAAAGGCATAATAGAGCATAAAAGTAATGTTATTGTGGTGGTATTTCCTGTGGACCGGGTCCTTACTCAAATAGTCGAGACTGTCGTGCATCCAGCCCATGTTCCACTTAAAGTCAAAACCAAGACCACCGGCGTAAACGGGCCGAGTCACCCCGCCCCAATCAGTAGATTCTTCGGCGATAGTGAGAGCGCCGGGGAATCTGTCGTGGACTACTTCGTTGAACTGCTGCAGAAAAGATATCGCCTCAAGATTTTCCCGGCCGCCGTATTTATTGGGCACCCACTCCCCCTCCTCGCGACTGTAGTCGAGGTAGAGCATGGAGGCGACGGCATCGACGCGCAGACCGTCAACATGGTAGCGGTCGAGCCAGTAAAGAGCATTGCCAACAAGAAAATTACGGACTTCATTGCGTGAGTAGTTGAAAATACAGGTACCCCAGTCCGGATGATGTCCTTTCCGGGGGTCGGGGTATTCATAGAGACATGTACCGTCAAAGCGGGCCAAGCCGTGGTCGTCCTTCGGAAAATGGCCGGGAACCCAGTCGAGCAGAACACCAAACCCGTGTTGATGCAGATAATCGACAAAATACATGAAGTCTTCGGGGTCCCCGAGGCGGCTCGTGGGAGCGTAGAACCCAGTCACCTGGTAGCCCCAGGACTCGTCCAGCGGGTGTTCTAAAATAGGCATCAGTTCGACATGAGTGTAATTCATGTCCTCCAGGTAATCAACCAGCTGATAGGCAAGCTCCCGGTAGCCGAGCATTTCACCGTCGGCGCTACGTCGCCAGGACTGCAGGTGGACTTCGTAGGCGTTGATCGGACTACGTTGATGGTCTGTCTGACTTCTTTTTTTCATCCATTCGCCGTCGGACCAGTTGTAGTCAGCAAGCTCGTGAACAACGGAGCCCGTTTTAGGTCGAAGCTCCGAGCGAACGGCAAAGGGGTCGGACTTTTCCAGCAGATCGCCGGATTTTGTTCTGATTTCGTATTTATAATTGTCACCTTCAACCAGCTCGGGTAGAAAGATCTCCCAGATACCGGAGTCACCACGACAACGCATCATGCTGCGGCGACCGTCCCAGGCGTTGAAATCGCCAACCACGCTTACCCGCTCGGCGTTTGGCGCCCAGACGGCAAAACAGTAGCCTTCGACGCCGTCAATTTCCTGGGGCTGACAGCCGAGAGTTTTGTAAACCTCGTAATTTTTCCCCTCGCCAAGAAGATGCAGCTCAAAATCAGTCAAGACCGGTTCAAACTGGTAGGGGTCGTAAAATTCACGTTCATCGCCATTGTGGTTTTCAATCCAGAGACGATAACGAAAAAGCTCGGAGGAGTTTTCAATAATGGTCTCAAAAAAACCGTCCGGGTGAACGCGCTCCAGGTTTAGCGGCTGCAGACTGTCATCGTCGGGTATAGCCACGGCCCGCCGGGCATCGGGCAGAAAAGCATCAAGCCGCAGACTATTTTTCCTGTGGGGATGTAAGCCAAGAATAGAAAACGGATCGTGGGTATTCGCATTCAAAACAGCATTCAACTGCGCCTCATCAAGAACCATAATATTTTACCTCGGAGGTTGAAAGTTTGAAAATCTTTATGTTTTTATCCATTTTTCATAAGCGTGTACTACGGAACTGGGAGTTTGATTGAAAAATTTACCAATCTCAGTTGGTCCATAGCCTTCTTCATACATTCGTCCCATTGCTTCCCTTCGAGCTGCTACTATTTCAGTTTTTTGAGAATTACTCTTCAACATATCTATCTCAATTTCAAATTGGTCACTGACCTGCTGAGCAATTTCACCCAGGGAAGACTTTCCACGTTTTTCTCTAAATTTTCTGCCCTCCCGCCCTGACTTTCGACGTTCAATCTCATCCCACTGTTCAGAAGTACCCCAATAATTCTTATCGCCTGATAGTGTAAAATCAGATTTTAACAAATTCATAAAACGCGGACCACGGTTTTGATCCGTAAAGCCTGGCGGATACTCGGCGGTTCTAATTTCAGTTATTCTACCATTACAAAACCAGTGCCACGAACTCCAATCGTATTGTAATGGTTTTTGAACCAAATTTGCCTCCACAGGATTATTATGTATATAAATAACAAGCTGCTGTAAATAATCATCTTTTAAGACTATTTTCATACCAGGCCGGCCCTGGAAAACATGTCCGACAGTATCACGTTTTTTATTGAAATACCTCGCATATTTCATATGAACAGTTTGAAAAATATCTCCCAGCGGAACCTCACCCATACGAACCAATAAATGCAGGTGATTAACCATCAAACAATAAGAACCAAGGCGAGCATCATTTCTGTAAAATTCATGGTCAAGAAATGATAGGTACGCAATCCGATCCACGGGTGAGAAAAATAGCGGTTCCTTTCGTTGACCGCGAGTAAAGACATGATACCAATAACCGGGTTTAAACAACCTAACTGGATAAGCCATAGTAACAAGATTTTATACTAAACTTTCAAACTTTCAACCTCCGAGGTAATGTTAGCCTATGCGGGCGAATTGGAGTTGGTCGGCGTAAGTGGAGTGTAATTTTTGGTTGAGGAGGGCCAGACGGGGGGCGTCGAGGCCATTCGTTGAGGCGACCAGTTTTTCGGCGGCGGAGCGGGCGGCGCTCATTATCTCGCGGTCTTCCCAGACATTACCTATTTCAAACTCTCCCCAGCCGGACTGTTCAGTCCCGGTAGGCGAGCCAATACCGCGGAACTGAAGGTCGCGGCGGGCAACCTGGAAACCATCGTCAGTGCGTTCCAGCACCTGGAGACGCTCCCGGGAACCGGGGGCCACAGCCTGGTTCAGGAAGAGATAGCAGTAGGCCTGCTGACCGGCACGCCCAATTCTTCCGCGAAGCTGATGAAGTTGAGCGAGTCCAAAACGTTCGGCTTCAAAAACAACGAGACAACTGGCTTCGGGAACGTCGACCCCAACTTCAACAACAGTAGTGGAAAATAGCACCTGTATTTCTCCGCGACGAAAACGGTCCATTACAGATTTTTTTTCCTCTGAATCCAGGCGGCCGTGTAAAAGTCCGAGCCCAAGACCGGCAAAAAGTTCAGATGATTGAGCCTTCTGGAAAGCATCTTCGGCAGCGGTCAATTCAGTCGACTCATTTTTTTCAATCGCCGGAAAAATAAAAAAGCTACGGCAATCTTCACGGGCTAACTGGCGGACATGCTCATAAACCTGGCGGCGATTTGAGGCAGTACGATCCAGCACCCTGGTTTGAACCCGGCGGCGTTGGAGAGGAAACTCCTCGAGGGTACTAACCTCCAGGTCACCATAAGCCGTCATCGCGAGACTGCGCGGTATTGGGGTCGCCGACATAATCAGCATATCAACAGAGGGGCCCTTCTCACGCAGGCGGCGCCGCTGGTCGACGCCAAAACGGTGCTGTTCATCAACGACGATAAAGCCCAGACGAGAAAAATCGACTCCTTCCTGGATAAGAGCGTGAGTACCAATAACAAAATCAAGTTCGCCTGAGTTAAGCCGGTGACGGACCGTCTCTTTTTCGGACGCGGAAAGGCTGCCGGTGAGCAGCTCATAGCTGCATTT
>CAZMIT010000056.1:4477-9063 GCA_964566495.1 uncultured bacterium
TATTCTCGGCCTTTAGATATGGTTTCTACGTTCCAGTTATGGAGGGCAAATATGAGTTGGAAATAGAAAAATTCTTCAAATATAAGACGCTTGCGGGCCTGTTCAAGGGCGACAACAGTTTCGGGTTCGTGAAGATTACGTATACTCCAGGGGCGAGGTGGAAGCTCGTTTTCCCGACGCAAATCAGCGGGCAACGAATCGGTTAACAACGGGCGGCCAAAGTCAAGGGCGCGCGCCAACCAACTGCGGAGGCGACGCTGAGAAAGACCCTCGGAGAGCGGATAAACGGGCATTATTGAGCGAGACTCATCAAGTTTTTCCGGCGAACCAATAATTTCAAACTCGGGGTTATTAAGCTGCGGACGGCCGCGGTAGAAATCCGCCCGCCCGAAACAGAAGAGTTTAGTTCCCCGTGTAAATTTGTCGGCGAGGTACGTCTGATTCCAGAAATTAACCCGGATACTGCCACTGTCGTCACCGAGACGAACTTCAAGCCGGGGATTGCGGCCGCGAACGACCTGAACGGATAAGACCTCGCCATAGAGGGTATAATATTTTACTTCATCGACATCGGCTATTTGATCGACGTAGCGGCGGTCGGTATAAGCGCGGGGATAATGGTGCAATAAGTCAGCAACCGTTTCTATTCCCAGGTTAGCAAGTTTTTCGGCGCGCTTCTTGCCGACACCGGAGATAATGGTAACCGGACGGGACAGATACCAGTCACTCAAGCGGGCAAGACGGGCAACAGCTTCCCATAAAAATTTTTCTTCGCCGAAGCTGACGTATTTTTTAAGGAGTTCTTCAAGAGCGGACCAGAGAGCCGAATCCGAACCATCATCGGGCGTTTTTAAAAGGGGCTCGATACTGGTCCCCCACTCTTCCCTGTCCGCCGATGAGACGAGCTGCTTACGGACTGCGGCAAAGAGTTCGGTTAATTGTTCTTTTCCTTTTAGCAAATTACTCGCGCCTCTTTCTTTATTTGATGTCGTATGAGAACAAGTTTTCAGTTTTCAGTTTCTAGTTTTTAGTTTTCAGTTATCAGTTTTCAGTTTTCAGTTTTCAGTTTATAGTTTTTAGTTTTCGGCTTCAACCAGTAACTCGTAAACCGAAACCCGCCCCCCCTTTGTCTCCCCCCCTTCAAGGGGGGAAAGATCGAAGAGGCGAGCTTGCGAGCAGGCGAAGATGCGCAAGACCGAAAATCAAGGTCAAGTTCAAGATGGATCCCGGCTCGTAGGCCGGGATGACGTCAAGTTCAAGAGCATGAACAAGATTATGAGCACTTGATGAATTTGAATTAGCTTTCAGCTTTTGGCTTTGAGCTTTAAGCTGTTGTTTTCCGGTTCAGGGGCCGGGATGACTTCAAGTTCATCCCCCCGGATTTGTCGTCATCTCAATCTTCCCTACGGGGGAAAGAAAGGGAAACCGGAAGTCGGGGGGAAAACTGTTTTACCAGGTCCCGGTAGCTGCATTTACCGCTAACAATATCTTTTAAATATTCCCGGACCGCAGCATTTTCAAACCCAAATTCATAAGCTAAACGGGGATGTTGATAAGCGAAGCGACCAATGCGGCGGGACCAGTTAAGCTCGGGCAACAGCCGAGTTTTTAGCTCCTTTTTATACTGTATGAGAGGCGAGCTACCAGCGGCAAAAGATTTTGCGCACAGCTCGGCACTTTTTAGAGCGTAAAAAATACCTTCCCCTATCAAGCCGTCAACGAGACCGGCGGCGTCACCCACCAGTGCTACAGGCGAATCGACAATCTGTCGGCCGGGTGAATAAAAAGGCAGCGGATGGCCAACGCTGTCTTGAAGGCGATAATCAATATTTTCGAAAGTGGCTTCCAGATATTGATAAAGCCCGGGTTTCAAACCTTCTGTTTCGTATCCCCCCAACCCCACATTCAGGTGGTCTTGTTTCGGAAAAATCCAGGCGTAGCCCTGGTAATCAGGCTGGACGTCAAAAATTACTCGATCAGCGTAGTCTGCAAAAATTTCGTCAGGGACTTTTAGATAAGCGGTCATCCCGGCATGGGGTGGGATTTCGGGATTAAGGCGGCGAGTTACAGGTCCGGCAGCACCAGCGGCACCAATGAGATAGCGTGATTTTTCGGGCGGCGAGCCGGAGATATTCAGCTGAATTTCTTTGTCATTAATTTTGTAAGACTGAAGTGGAGAGCCAGTCCGAAGTTCAGCACCCTGGTCTACAGCCCAGGAAGCAAGACCGGTATCAAACTGACGGCGGGTAACAAGCTGTAGAGGGTGGTCGGAAAGATTTATTTCAATCGGAGAGTTAAAATCAAAAAAGAGGTGGGCTTGTTCGACGGAGTTAACTACAGTTGAGCGCCAGGGAAGATTGTATGAGTCGAGTAGTTTGGTTGCGTGGGGAGGCAGTCCTCCTCCACAGGATTTGTTTCGCGGGAAGGTTTCCTTTTCAAGAAGAAGGACTGAAAAGTTTTCGCGGGCCAGCAAACCGGCGAGAAAAGAGCCGGCCGGGCCGGCCCCGGCAACAGCAATATCCCACACTGAACAGATCACCTCATTTCCGGGTTAAAAAATTATATGCGCTCCCCCATGGTTATGGTTACAGATGTGTCAAAAATAAAGGAGGTATCTTATTATCTCATTCTCCCCAGCCGGTTTTTATGATGAACCGGCTGGGTCCGGTGCATAATAGTGGCAGTGATAGTGACGGCAATTTAAAAATCCGATAATAAGCACCTCCTTCATTTGCAAACGGATTGGTGGGGGAAGACAAATTATAACTAACGTGCAGGAAAAAACAATTTTAATTTATTGCAGGTCAAAAACGCACGCTCCCCCCACTGCGTGCTTGACCCACAATTCATGTTCACTGGTATATGGGACACGGATAAACACGGATGATCACAGATAAACAGATAACTGTTTTAAACAATCTTGTTTTGGTTTTAGGTGAGGTAGTTATGGATTGAGCGGGCGGCGCGGCGGCCGGCGCCCATGGCGGCAATAACGGTGGCGGAGCCGGTGACCACGTCGCCGCCGGCGAAAACCTCGGGCCGCGAGGTGGCGCCGCTCGACTCGTCGGCGGCAATCGTATTATCGGAATTAGTCTCGAGGTCTTCCGTCGTCTCGCCAATAATGCGGTTAGGACGGGATCCGACAGCAACAATAACATTATCGACGTCGTAAAAATGATTGCTATCCTCTACAGGAAGCGGCCGCGGACGGCCGGAATCATCGGGCTGGCCAAGCTTCATCTGCAGACATTCAATCTGACCCAGGTGATCCTGGTCATCAGGATGGAAACGAATAGGATTGGTTAAAAAATGAAATTCAACCCCTTCCTCTTCGGCGTGTTCAACCTCCATTTTTCGAGCAGGCATCTGTTCACGGTCACGCCGGTAAAGCAACAACACTTCAGAGGCCCCGACACGTAAAGCAGAGCGGGCAGAGTCAAGGGCAACGTTGCCGCCACCAATTACGGCTACCCGATCGCCAAGTTTCAAAGGGGTAGCGTAGTCGGACCGGTGAGCACGCATCAGATTAACACGGGTAAGAAATTCGTTGGCAGCATAAACGCCGGGAAGGTTTTCGCCGGGCAGTCCTAAAAACCAGGGGGTCCCGGCTCCTGCCGCAACAAATACGGAAGCAAATTTTTGTTCGTTTAGAAGCTGGTCAATAGTAACTGTTCGTCCAACAAGAACATTTGTCTCTATTTTGGCTCCCATATCCTCAAGATGACGAATTTCTTCACGGACAATTTCCTTAGGCAGACGAAACTCAGGTATTCCATAGACCAGCACACCACCGGGTTCATGGAAAGCCTCAAATATAGTTACAGGGTGACCAAGGCGAAGCAAGTCAGCGGCACAGGTCAAACCGGCAGGACCGGCGCCGACGACGGCGACCGGGGGGTTAGTGAGATTACCAGAAGGCTTTTCCTGTTTGCGGGCACGATCACCGGCATAACGTTCAAGCGCACCAATATTTATGGGTTCATCACTGGCAGCGAGAATACAGCGAGCTTCACACTGGTCCTCCTGGGGACAGACGCGACCACAGATAGCGGGGAGAACGTTTGTTATTTTTATTACTTCGGCGGCCGCCTGCGGCTCATCAGAAGTAATTTTTTTAATAAAACCGGGGATGTCAACGCGAACAGGGCAACCTTCTACGCACTGCGGTTTGGGGCACTGAAGACAGCGTTCAGCTTCGCGGCGGGCCTGTTCTGATGTATACCCGCGGGCTACTTCTTGAAAGTCTTCCACCCGTTCTTCCGGCCGGCGCCGGGGGATGCGTTGACGTTCTGGTTTTTCCTGATTCAAAATTATCAAGCTTCCGTTCGATTAATTTGCAATAGCTGTTTCGTGCGAATCTAAAAATTCAACGTCGCTGGATTCCCGCTTCCGCGGGAATGACAGAAAAAAAGTACATCTTGTGGTTAGAGGTTCTGGAGGTAACACTCTTCATGGTCCTTGAAATATTGCTGGCGGGCTGCCAGCTCTTCAAAATCAACATCGTGCCCGTCAAACTCCGGGCCGTCCATACAGGCAAACTTTACCTGGCCGTCAACAGTCACCCGGCAGCCTCCACACATACCGGT
>CAZMIT010000057.1:0-8834 GCA_964566495.1 uncultured bacterium
AAGAATTCGTTCAGGTAGTTGGCCAGCCCCTCGTCGGTGAAGTCGTAGTAAACATCTTCATCCTTAACGCTAACTCGGATACCTTTGGAAACCTCACGCTCCGGCAGCAGATCAATGCGCTCGTCGTCCAGTTCGGACTGGGCCTCACCAAATAACATCTCGACAAGTCTGTCTTTGTCCTCCTTGGAGACGGAGATTTCGTATTTTTCGTCCTCTCCAAGGGCAGCGACCACTTCCATTATAAGTTTGCGAGTGAATTCAGGGGTGAGCGTTTCTCTGATTTGTGCTTTAAATATCTTGTCCAGCAGGTCGGTAATTCGTTCCTTGGTCACAAGAATGGTATCACGCTGAGCCTGTTTAAGTGCTTCCTCTCCACTTTCACGGAGCTGTTCGGCCTCGCGCTCGGCTTCCTTCACGATCTCTTCCGCCTCTTCTTCTGCCTCTTCTATTATCTCTCGCGAGCGCTCCTCAGCTCGTTCAATTTTTTCTTCCGCTTCCTTTTCCGCCTCTTGAATTCCTTCTACTTTGATTTTGTCGATTAAATTCTCCAGGTTAGCTTCCATTTTTATCTACCTTACCTTGAAGGATATAGAAGTCGGGTCAAACCCTAAATTTTAGTTTTGTCAAGTATATAAACATAAAATCCATCTGACAAGGATTTTCTTTTCCCCGCTCTAAAGTTGTGCAATTACGTTCGATTGGATATAATATTCTATTCCGTCTGTAAGCTATAGAATGTAGAGAGGAGAGAAGCGTCCGTAGCTCAGTTCGGATAGAGCAGCGGCCTCCTAAGCCGCAGGCCGGAGGTTCAAATCCTCCCGGACGCGCCTTTATGTCAGAAAATGAAACGAACGACCGTAAGTTCTACGATCTGCACGTGCACACCTTCCTGTCGGACGGCGTCCTGGGCCCCGGCGAGGTTGTGCGTCGGGCGACAACCGCCGGTGCCGCCGGGCTGATCTTTTCCGATCATGTTGATTCGGTAACGCTGGCTGCGACGCTCAACAAGTTCTTGCAGGCCGCTGCTGACTTTCGCCGCCATCGAGCAGCGGAGGTCAAGTTTGGCTGCGAGTTGACCCATGTCCCCCCGGCTGATATTGCCGGGCTTGCCCGACGGGCTCGTGAAATTGGCGCCGAATTTGTCACTGTTCACGGGGAGACGCCGGTCGAACCGGTAGAACCCGGCACAAACCGGGCCGCAGTTTCCTGTGCCGCCGTCGATCTGCTGGCCCACCCCGGCGAAATCAGTGAGACGGATGCTAAACTGGCGGCAGAAAATGAAGTCGCCCTGGAAATATCGGCCCGCCGCGGTCACTCGCTTACTAATGGTTATCTTGTGGATCTTGTTAGAAAACTGGATGAGCAGCCGCCGCTGGTCATTTGTACCGATGCTCACGCGCCGGGCGACTTTATAAGCTCTGTCCGAGCAGCTGAGATTCTCAGCGGAGCCGGCTGCCCGAATCCCGAGTCAATACTGCTGAACAACCAAAAAATCTTCCAGGAGGCTGGTTAATTTGAAAAAAGTTCTGTTTTCCACGGTTACCCTGATTTTAGCAGTAATAGTTGTGCTGGCTGTTGCTTCAACCGCTGAAGCTAAATTTAGAGATGCCTTGAATTTTCCCGACAATACTTTCGCTGAAATGGACAGCATGGAGCTGTTGCATCGTTATCAAAAGATTTCCGGTTACAACGGCGATACTTACGATCACACGCGCCTCAGCTATAAGCTGACTTACGGCGTAATGCCGGGTTTTGAAGCCGGGATCAAGCTGCCGGTTATATTCGCCGAGGAAGACCTGTCCGACGACCAGGGAATTGGAGATTTTGAAATATTTCAGAAGTTCAAATTTATGGATGCAGAAGAGGGACTGCCTGAGATGAGTGGTGGTTTCGCTCTTATATTACCAACCGCTGAGTCTGAGGGGGGGCCCTTCATGGGTACTTCTGATCTCGACGGACGATTTTATGCTACAATCGGGCAGGACTTTGCCGAGGAGGTTAGCTGGCTTCTAAATGCTGCTTATCGTTACGTTGGCGATAATGATTTCGATGATAAAATGTCCTACAACGCCGCTCTTAACGTGCAGACCGGTGAACGTTCAAAGTTAGTGCTGGAGCTCAACGGCTGGCGGGGCGGAGTTCGTGATCAGTCCGAGTATTACGCTTCGCCGGGTTTGCTACTTCAACCCCAGGACAACTTATCGCTTAACATATCAGCTCCGGTGGGTTTGAACAGTGAGTCTGCCGACTATCGGGGCCTTATTCAGTTCGCAGTAGATTTTTGAGGTGATTTGATTGGACGTTGAACAGTTAATTTATCGGATAAAAAATGACCCTGAATGGGTTATTCTTGGTCTGTTGGTATTTTTTCTCCTGGTTGGCGGTGGTGCTTATTACTATCATTCCGTCCAGCAGGAAGAAACGGAGGCCAGTCAGCACTTCGCGGCCATAATGCAGGGTTATATGATGGCTGATACGACTGAAGATTACGAGCAACTGGCCGGTCAGTTTCAGCAGATGTTTAGCATGTATGAGGAAACCGATGTTGCTGACAAAATTTTGTTTTATCTCGGACGCAGCCTGCTCGAAGCACAGGATTACGAGGCTGCCATTGAGCAGTTTAGCCGGCTGGCCAGTCAATACCCGGACAGCTTTTTCGCCGGCTCCAGTTATTTACACGCCGCTTATGCTCAGTATTATCTGGAGAATTACGATCACGCTATGAGTCAGCTTGAGGGGGCGCTTTATCACCTGGAAGAGAACCACCCTCTGCGGGTTGAGGTGCTCTGGCAGAAAGCCCGTATTTATTCAAAGCTGGACGACGAGGAGGAACAGAAGCGGGTCCTCAAAAAACTTCTTGAAACGGCTGATGCTGGCCAGGAATACTGGCGCCGCCGGGCACGGGAGGAGTTAATAGGGCTTGTCGGATAAAAAAGGCTATCGACTGCCGCGCTGGGTTAGTTATCCGCTGCTTTTCGTCGAAATTGTAGTGTTTGTGCTTATGCTGAGCTGGCTCTATTTTACCCGCCCGGTTGATACTTATACCGTTCCCGGGATGGTCGGCTCCGAGTTAACTGAGGTAGAAGAAATTTTAGACGAGGAAAATATAGATTACGATGTTGAGTGGCGCAGTAGCCTGCGCACTCCCGAAGGAGAAATTATTCGCCAGCGGCCCTCCCCCGGGCGGGAGGCTCGTCTTAACCGCACCCTCCGCTTATATGTCAGCCGCGGCGCCGAAGAGGTTCGAGTGCCCGATCTGCGCGGTCAATCGTTGATGGCGGCTCAGAGCGAGCTGGCCGCCCGTGGTGAAGCCGGCGACCTGGAAGGTCCTCTGGTTAATATCGGTAACGTCGCCCGCGTTTACTCTAACAGCGTTGACGAGGGGAGTATAATTCATCAGGCACCGGAACCGGGTGCTCTGGTTCTGCAGGGTTCCCAGCTTGATTTGTTAATTAGTCGCGGCCCCTGGCCAGAGACTACCGTGGTCCCCTCCGTAACCGGTCGGGATATCGAGACGGCCCGTCAGTTACTAAAACAGCAGGGACTGGAAGTAGGTCGGGTTCGACATGTTCTTGACCCGGAAGCTAATCCTTCCGTTGTTTTGGAACAGTCCCCGGCGCCGCGGATAGTAACTGCCCCGGGAGAAGAGGTTGCCCTGACCGTTAACCTGGACGATCCTCAACCCCGGGCCAGGGAAGAAAGGTACTCGCTCTTTCGCTTCACTCCGCCGCGCTCGCTTGTCCCCCGAAAAGCGCGCGTCGACCTGGTTGACGAACAGGGCACTCGGACAGTGTTCGAAGACGATGTCGATCCCGGTCAGAGGATTGAGTTCCTTACTTCTTATAGTGGCCCCACAAGACTGATGTTTTACTGGAACGGTGAACTGCAGCAGATAAGGGAGGTTGAATCGCCGGGATGAAGATCTTTCCTTCGCTTCTTTCCGCCAACTTTGCCAACCTGGAACGAGATATTAATCCCCTGGTTGAGGAGGGAGTCGAAAGTTTCCACCTCGATATTATGGATGGTAATTTTGTCCCTAATATATCGTTTGGCCCACCGGTGATTCGGTCCCTTCGCTCTGCTTATCCCCAGATTGAACTTGACGCTCACCTGATGGTAAAAGATCCTCTCGTTGTGCTGGAACCTATTTTGAAAATTGGAGTGGAGTGGCTTTCGGTGCACGTCGAGGTTGAGCCGCCGGTTCAGAAAATAAGACGTTTATGTAAAAAATACGATACCGGATTTGGACTTGTCTTTAATCCCAGCACTAAGATTAAGCAGGCTAAAGATTTGCTAAAACTGGCCGATTTTGTTCTGCTCATGTCGGTTGAACCCGGCTTTGGCGGTCAATCTTTTAAGGAGGAAACACTGGCCAAGGTGGAGATTTTAAAGAAATGTTTTGACGGACAGATACAAATGGACGGGGGGCTTGGTCCTGAGAACGTGGAGAAAGTTGTTTCTGCCGGCGTTGACTGGGTGGTGGCTGGCTCCTCTGTCTTTGGGCAGGCTGTTCCGACAGCGGGCGTGCGAGAACTGCTTGCCGCTGTCGATCAACCAGCACCTTAAACTTGTTTTGAACAAAATCTCTTCACCCCGGGGCAGATAGAGAGGAGGTTTTTAAAGCAAAAATAGCTGAAATAAACAGATTTAAAAAAACTCAATCCACTTTAAAAAGTCTCCCCTCCCCTGGAGGGAGGGGGATGGCTCTTAATCGCCAATTACCCACTTTTTGTGTCCCCCCTTCAAGGGGGAGGTTTTTGGAGTGGATTGAGAACTAAATTATCTTTTGTTAGGAGGTTTTAGGATGGATTTGCAAGAAGCGGCAGAGGTTACTTTTGAGCCTGAACGGCTGGAAAATCCCGAACTGATCGTTGGTATTCCTTCCTTAAACGAGGAGGAAACAATTGCTAATGTTGTTGAACAGGTGGCTGGCGGACTGGAAAAATATTATCCCGACCGGGAATCTGTAATTATAAATGTTGACAATGCTTCCACCGACAAGACCCGCTCCGAGTTTTTAAATGCCGAGTCTTTGCACTGTTCCAAAGTCTATATTTCGACCGAAGAAGGAAAAAAGGGTAAGGGGCGTAATTTTCACAACCTCTTCGAATACGTGTCGCTGGAGGAACCGGAGGCCGTGGTCGTGGTCGACGCCGATTTGACAAGTATTCGACCGGAATGGATGGTTAAGTTTTTTAATCCAATTCTGGAGGCCGGCTGTGACTTTGTCACGCCCTACTATAAACGTCACCCCTACGACGGCACAATTACCAATAACCTCTGTTATCCGATAACCTACGCTGTAAACAAATACAATGTTCGCCAGCCGATTGGCGGCGATTTTGCATTCGCCGGCGAAATGGGCGAATACTGGCTGCAGGAAAATTGGTATGAGTGCACTATGCAATACGGCATTGACATTTTTCAGACCACCACCAGCATCTATAAAGGCGGTAAAATCGGTATTACTCACCTGGGTAAAAAGGCACACAAGCCCAGTGCCCCCAATTTGCTGCCCATGTTTCAGGAAGTCTGCGAGAGTCTCTTTAACTTGCTTGATGATGACCGTCACATCTGGACCAAGTTCTCCAATGAAATTCGCGAACCGAGCCGTTACTTTCCTCCGATTGGCGGCGAAACTGGTTTCCCGGACCTGACGGTAGATACCGAGGCGATTGCGCTTCGGATTGAAGATACCTATGATGATTATGGAGACTATCTTTCGCTCTTCCTTGAGCCGGCGCTGGCAAAGAAAGTTGTCACTATGATTGAAAAACAAAACTACGAGCTTCACAGTGACATCTGGGTTGAAATTTTACTGTCAGCAATGAAGTCTTATCTTAAGGAGCGCGACCAGCGAATAATTCAGGGGCTGTTGCCTGTCTATTTCCTCCGTCAGATATCTTTTATTCGAAAAACGCGCGATTTGCCCCCGGCTCGTTGCGAGGAGATGTTTCACGAACAGGCCGAACAACTGCGTCAGCTGGTCGAGAAATCAAATTTCCCAAACTGATTTCGACTGAAAAAACCAAACTTTGAACTTGACGTCATTCCGGCCCCCGAGCCGGAATCCATCTTGAACTTGACGTGATTATAGTTCAAACCCGTAAAAATGGATTGCGGGTCAAGCCCGCAATGACGCCCGATAGAACAAAGTCGCTCTTGAACTTGATCTTGATTTTCGGTCTTGCGCCTCTTCGCCTGCTCGCCCTCTCGCCTCTTCGAGAATTCCGGCCCCCGAGCCGGAATCCATCTTGAACTTGACCTTAACCAAAAAAATCAAAACTTGATTTTTAGTCCCTGATCCCTTAAACTATTTGTAAACAGAAAAAGGATTTTCACCCACAACATCTCCCAAGGAGGGATGAGTGATGGCCATCGAGGGCGTAGGCTCTCAGACTTCGGGCGTTCAGCAGCAGCTTCTTGCAAACAACGCTGCTGACCATGCCGAAAGTTCTGGAGGCTCACTCCAGACTGAAGTTGGGGTTAGTGTTCTTGCTGATTCACTTAATCAGCAGGAAGAACAAGCCTCGCAACTTCTTGAGAGTCTTGGTATAGGCCAGAACGTCGACATCCAGGCCTGACATTTTGATTAATCGCCTGGAATAATTTAAAAATTAGATAGAAAACCCAGGCGTTTTGGTATGTACTTTTGGCTTGATAACGAGGGAATCGCTCAACGCTTTCACTGACACTGTAGGTTTGCCCTATCTCTCGTCATTCCGGCCTCCGAGCCGGAATCCAGTGACTTTGACCTTGACTTTGCTCTTGCACACTTGAAGTTAACGCCATACGCCCTGCGCTCCGCACCCTGCGAACTTTCGCCCGCTCTCCCCACCGCCCCACCGCCCTATCATTGGTCTTCCGCCTGCTCGACTGCTCGCCTGTTCGCAGGTTCGATGTTTACGCCCTGCGCCCCGCACTTTCCTTTGCGCCTTTGCGTTTCCCGCCCTTGACCTTGATTTCCACGAACTTTCGCCTGTTCGCATGCTCGCCTCTTCAAGAACTCCGTGCCAAGCGCCCCGCGCCCTGCGCTTACCTCCGATGCTTCCGGCGACGAATATATGCGATAAGATCCTCTCGCTCGTCGGGCTCTAATCCGGCCAGCAGGTCTAACTCTTCTTTTTCCGGCACTTTCTCCAGTGCTATTTCCGCTTCTGTACAGGAAAACACCCACTTACCAAAGTCTGATTCTATCGTAACTCGACTGCCATAGTAATCTAACAGTCTGATTAACGTCGAGTAGGGGGGAGTGCGTTCACCGCTCTCGTAGAAGGAGAGGGAGGAAGGGGGAATGTCCAGCGCCTCCGCCACCTCTTTTTGTGTTTGACCAACGGTTTCTCTAAATTGTCTTAGCAGTTCTGATAACTCAGTTTTCTCAGTCATTTTTGTTTTCACCCGGTTTAAAGTGATCCCAGCCATTATAAATTAAATCATTCTCAAACGGTAGTGGGGGAGCAAAGGTTAGCTTCTCTGTTTCAGCGTTTAACTGTCCAATAATCTTTAAACCTGTTTCATCAGCCCAGTCTTTTAAGGCCGGCGGGATGGCGGTCAAAAGAATGTATTCCTCGCCCCCGGTCAACCCGTAAATTAGCGCTTCTTGCTTCGTCTCAGAGAGAGATCTGACTGCCGGATGCAGGGGAATGGAATCAGGATTAATTTTTGCTCCAACGCTACTGGCCTTCATAATTCGCTTCAGGTCCTTGAGCAGGCCGTCGCTTACGTCAATAGCACAGCGGCCGCCCGCCTCGACAAGCTGCTGGCCCAGCTTCACTTCTGGTTTGATAGAATAAAGCAACTGTCGCCATTTTGACTCCGGGTTCTTTTCCAGCACCGCTCGCGGTCCACCCAGCGGACCGCTTACCGCCAGCAAGTCGCCCGGCTCTCCGTCCTTCCGCCGCAGCAGATGTTCACTCGCTCTGCCAAACAAGGTCATGCAGAGAACTTCATCGCCCGGCGTTTTTGTAACGTCACCGCCAATCAACTCAGCCTCAAATTCAGCTAATTCTTCTTGAATAAATCGGCTTATATCTTCCAGTTCTGCCCCCGCCCGGCGGCCGCCGTAGGAGACAACAGCCGCCCGCGGCTGCCCCCCCATTGCTGCTACGTCGCTGACATTCACACCAACCAGCTTCGTTGCAATTTCTTCCGCCGTAAAATCCTCGCTGTAATGGATTTCGCGGACCAGGGCGTCCGTCGTCACGAGATTTATCTCCGCCTCC
Source organism: uncultured bacterium (assembly GCA_964566495.1). Lineage (GTDB taxonomy): Bacteria > T1Sed10-126 > T1Sed10-126 > T1Sed10-126 > T1Sed10-126 > T1Sed10-126. The sequence continues at coordinate 8,223 of CAZMIT010000057.1, forward strand.
GCACTGACCACAGCGCAGTCGTCGCCCGGCCGGGCCAGCAGGTTGTCCGCCGTCTGGGCGCTCAAAAAATCAATAAATTGTTCCTCGCTGTAATCCCTCATCAGTTAGCTGCTGGTGGTAGTTCCACGGGTCTGTGCTTCTGTCGTCGGTCGTCTATAAAGTAGCCAACAAAAATATTATCCACGTCAAGTTGTGGGTAACTCAGGTGATGTGACCATTCTTTTTTATCTCCCCGGGCGAGGATAAAACTGGTTGCCGGAACTATCAATTCCTGGTCAAAAATATATTCGGCGCCATCGTAAAGCATGATCCGCACGCCTTCTGGAATATTTACGGTGGCTGTGTCGCCGCGTGGGTTACTGATTTCAAACTTAATTAACATTCGCTGGGTTTCCGGATGTGGTTGCGCTTCAACCCGGTAATAAATACCTTCGTGCCGGGTGGTCATCTCCGTCGGACCGGTTGGTCTCTCGAAAACAGGCTGCAGATGGTAGACGTACAACATGTACACGGCTAAAACTAGCATGATGTCGACTCCAATAATTAGCCATGTTTTTGTTCGTTTGTTCATTTTGCTTCTCCTTCCGAAATAAGTGTTCGCCGCGTCAAAAA
>CAZMIT010000058.1:0-8528 GCA_964566495.1 uncultured bacterium
TCCACATCAAGAGCGTCTTCAAACAGCTCCATTATCTGGGGACCGAGAGCAACAAAAACGGCGATGACAATAATCGCAATCAAGCCGACGATCAGGCCGTATTCAACCATTCCCTGGCCTTCCTCGGCGGCAAATAGCTCGGCAAACTTGTCCATCATACGTGTTCACCTCCCTTCCTTCGGTATTCAGTTGTCAATCATCTAACATCAAATCCATCACACAACACTATAGCACATAAGAAACTCTGTGTCAATTTTTGACAATTTTTATCAGAATCTTCCATTAGTTCCCTCTTCACCGTAATTTCACCCCCCTTTGTCTTTCCCCCCTTCAAGGGGGAAAAAAGAGCGGGGGGGATGGTCTTGAACTAAAGGTCGTCATTGCGGACTCCGATCCGCAATCCATGTGAAGTTCAGTATTCAGTAATCGGTGTCCGGTAATCAGTAACTTCAAAACCGTCTCCAAATGATTACTCACAGTCTATGACGGTCTATGAATTTTCGCTTCTCGCACTTGCTCCCACTCCCCCTCTCTCCCCATCCCCCACTCAAGTTACGGTCTCTCGCCGCTCCCCAGCTACTCCCCTTCTTCCTCGTTCAGACGCTCATCCAGCTCCTCCTCTATCTCCTCGTCATCAAAGACTTCGGTGGGTTCGAAAAGCAGGTCGGTAACCAGCGGCTGGAAGGCGAAAAATACAGTAAAGACAAGCAGAACTACCATAGCAAGCAGCAGTCCGTATTCAATCATGGACTGCCCTTTCTCTTCCGTGTGTATTTTTTCGTACAGAGTCATCGTTTTGCCCCCACTTGCATTTTCTAAATCATAACAGACCCAGTGTAAAAGAGAAAGGCCCCGGGGTGGAGAATCAGAACCTACCGAAGGGTTCCAAAATTCCTTCCCCTTCCCCTTAACCCAGCTCTTTCCCAGTAAAGGGCTGGGGGGGAGATGCTTCGGTAGGGTCCGGTGGAAAATTATCCCGGTAACTTCCGGGTCAGAAACGAAAATCTACCGAACCGTGGATGCCGTATTCAAGCTCATCCCGGGCCTCTTCGTAGTTGTCGACCCGGTATCTAAAATTAGCGCCAAGGCTGCTGCGAACGTCGTCGGTAAAGTTATAGGAAGTACTAAACCGCCCTCTGTAGGTCTCGTTGTCGGCCCGGGTTGAACCGTCCCGAGTGCGCCGATCAAAATCCGCGTCAATACTTCCACTTATTTCCAACCTGTTTTCAAACCAGAGCCTCTGCTCGTCGGGCTTGCTGGCCAGCCAGCGAAAGTCCATCGAGGGTGAGAGCGAGCGCGAGCGATAGGTTACTTCACGATCCTCGGTCCGATCAAAGGAAGTGCGCAGATCAAAACCGGTGCGCCAGCGCTCGTTCCAGGTCGTATTCCAGCCGAGGTTAACACTGTGGTCAATGCTCTCCTCACGTCGATCCTCGGAGAGGGAGAGCGAGTAATCAAGATTGAGAGTCGAATTCTCGACATATGCAGCGACAATATTGCTTACACTGTGTAATTCAAGCCGGTTATCAAGAGAAAAACTCTCGGTCGTTGAACGGCGGACAGAACCGTCGCTCTGGGTATGACTCTCTGAGTGACTGAAGTTATAGCTGGTGCGCAGTGGATCCCACAGATCAAGCCGGCCGCTGAAATTGTGTCTTATACTCTTGTCTGCGCCGGTCCTCGACAGAGTCAGGTCCTCGTCGTCAACTTCCAAATCCGGCCCCTGCCAGAGCCAGCTCAACTCTTCAAAAAAATCATCATACAAAGTGCTCAAACTTTCATCCTCCGGTCGATCTTCATAGGTGGCGCTGGCATCCAGAGAAAAGCTGTAGCGCAGACTCAAAAATTCCAGGGCACTCCACCAGCGGCCGGGATCAGTCTGCAGGCGCATACTGGAACCGCCGGAGAGATTAACATCTTTCTCACCCCGGCGATCAAAACTCTCAGAGAAGCCAAGATCAAAATCAAACTGCGGCCGCAGACCGTAAAAGCGGGAGAAACCGACACCGAGGTCTAAATCCTGGTCACGACTGATCCGTCCGTCATCATCGTCTTCGCGCCAGCGGTAGAGATCGCCGAAACTGTATCCCGGGTCAATGTCAACCCAGGAATACGGATTCAGACCAAGACTGGTGTTAAATCGGCGACGGCGCTCCTCCCGGTCTCGCTCGGAAACATCGGTCTTCCCGAGGTTTTCCCGGGTTTCCCATTCGCGCCGCAAGCTGGCCCGGGTGGAGAGGGAAAACCTCTCCCCAACCGGTATGTATCCCAGTATAGGATCGGAAAAAGTCTGTGAGTAATTTCCCGACAGCGACCACTTTTCAGTTTCGTCCAACCAGTGTTCTTCTTCCCTTTCTCGGATAACTTCCCGGTCGTCAAAACTGTAATCAAAGTCAAAATCAGGATAGGCGGACGGAGTCTGCAGGCCGGTACGATAGGAGTAGTATTCCTCCTCGACCACCCCCAGGTCGTCATCCCGGACCCTCTCCACCCGATCCGGCGGTATTTCAGTGCGATCGTCATACCAGCGAAAACTGAACGGAACACTCAGCGGAATAAACTCGGGAATAAGCCGGTCAACGTCGAGACTACCGTCAACACTCCGGCGGCGCAGGTCCTCGGGCACAAACTCGTCAGTGAAAGCCCAGCCGGCAGCGCCGACGGAGCGAAACTCGCCGTCCTCCTCCTCATAACTGAAACTTCCCTCGACAAAGCCCTCGCGGATGTTGTAGTTGCCGCCCACATACTTCGCTTCACCATCCTGTTCCCGCGTGTTGTGGACCGAAAGGTTGTTGAAAACAACATTGCCCTCATTACCGGTTTCCCCTTCCAGGGCGAGCTGATACCAGCGCACGTTAACCGGGTTAGGATCGCCCTCAATGCGCCGGTTCCCGGCGACGTAGGTGTCTCCAATATCCTCGTCCAACAGCATTTCCATAAGGTCTTCCTCAAACTGTTCAATTTTAATATCCAGTCGGTACCAGCCCCCCCCAAGCGATCTAATCCAGTCGTCATCATCAGGCGAATCAAGACAGAATTTATACTCAAAATGGTTGTTTTCACTGCGTCCGAAGCGAAGGTAGCCGGTATCTGCCGCGTTAGCGTTGTCAGTATTAAAATAAAGGCGGAGATTTTCATAGTGGGTTAAGTTACTCCCCTCGGGAAACTCATACCAGGCCTGGTGCACGTCCGGATCGGGAGCCGAAGAAAAATTCATCTGCATCGCCCGGTCCAGCGGCCGGTCGTCGCTGTCCCTGTATTTGCTGGTGCCCGGCGCCGGCAGACGGTTGTCCTCGGCGCTGGAGATGACCTGGATCAGGTCGTCGGACGCCGCGTCGGGGGTTCTCCAGCTTGGACGGGCAACTCCCATCTCTTCGAGTAAAAACTTAACCTCATCCCCTAACTCATCTTCGGTCGCTTCGTAGTGGAGGCGAATAGCCTGGGCGTTGCGAAGAATATCGTCGGTATCCGGTATGTCGCCGGTGCTATCGCCGCGCACATCTGCGTCGCCAAAACGTTCGCCGCTCGACAGCGGAATTTTGTAGCGCACCCAGCCGTGTTCCGTCGTATCTGAGCGCACCGAGTCGTTTTTATTTATGTTGTCAAAAGAAAGATAGCGCTCGCGTGTGTTGAGATAGCCGGTGCGCCGCCGGTCCTCACCGTCAAGCTGACCGTTGTCGGCGCCAAAACGATAATAATCCTCCATCCCCTGGTAAACTTTAAATCCGTCGTCCTCTTTCAGCACCTGGTCCTCCCAGTTATGCTCAGCGTTGAGAACATTATTTCTGCTTATATCCTCGGTCAATTGACCGAAATCAACGCTAATAGTACCACCGGCGTCCTCCTCTTTCATCCAGAACTTGAGGTATTTGTAACCGCGTACATCCTCACCCCGGCGGGAAAACTGGTGCTGAACCGCCGACCAATAGGGAGTATCGCTCTCAAAAGAATCATCAGTGACGTCATCAAAATCCATGCTCACCTCCAAGCTCGACTGGTCGTCCTCATCGTCGGGATCCGGTTCGTGGCCCTCGGCGTCTCGTTCGTCAAACTCAACCGGCGCTCGGCGCTCAAAAACAGTGCTGTCGCCCGGCAGGCGCTGCGGGGCATCAGCCGGCAACCAGTTGAGATGATTTTTGGAAAAAGGAATTTCTCGCTCAAGATTACGAAAATCATCAATAAGTGCTGCTCCCTCCTGGCTGGGGTCCTGGACGCTGCGGGCGTAGTTTGCCTGTAGATCGAGCTCTAAATTACGGTCAAGGGGACGATCGACGAAACGCTCGTAGCCTCCCCACTCAGCAAGGGCGTCCTGCAGCGTGTGCAGGGGACGCCAGGAGATGTCGTGCTCGTAAACTGTCGTTTTGGCCGATTCGCGGCCCAACTGCGGAATTTCTGAGGCTTCGTCCATCTGGTCGAGAAGAATTGTGGACCCGACCTCAAGATTGTCGGTCAGCTTGGCCTCCATGCGACCGCCGAGAAAAGTTTTATCCCGACCGCCAATTCCCATTGATTCATAGGTTACTTCAATCTCCGAGTCCTCGTCTATATCAACGTGTTCAAAGAAGGTTAAAAAGCCGGTCTGATAGTCAATCATGTAATCCTGGTTACGGCTCAGCGACTCGCCGTCAACGGTGACGTCCTCACTCTCGCGAACAACGTCAATTCCCAGGGTGTAAGTATGCTCCTCGATCAGCAATTCCTGGTAAATTTCATATTCACGTTCCCGGTCCCCCGGCGAGCCGTAGACGGTCGGATTTGTTTCCGGAAGGGCGGGGTTCATAAACGGCTGGGTGTCCGGGAACTCAATTTCTCCGCGCTCAAAATTGATATGCTCGTCGTCAATCTGACCGGCTCCGTCGTCAACTCCAAGAATTTCAACATAGTGTGTCTCGCCGTCAACCCGCCTGTTACCGTCCCGGTCACGAACGTGCAGGACCCGGTCAGGGTCGTCACGAATAATGTTGCTACTACCCAGCCGGTAACGATTCTGGAGGTGGTAGTGGGTAAACCGTTCCGACTCATCCACGTCTTTGATCATGAACGGGTCGGGGTCACCAAGATCGTTCGCATCTCTTACTTCCATCTCGACGGCAATTACGTAATCACTCTGGATCCGCCGGCGGAAACGAATTTTACCGGTACGGTAGTCGATAGAATAATCCTCGCCCGGTTCCATGACGTTGAAATTACCTTCGTAAGTGTCGGGACCGTTCTCAACATTTTCATTTTTCACGACAAAATCCTCAAGCGTGTTGCCGTCCACCGTCTCCTGGTCCTGGTCGTCGATGTAAACGACCTCAGATCCGGAGACGACACGCCGGTCATCGCGGTCGTAATCGGCCAGTGGCTGGTAGTAGGTGCGGCGCACGGGGTTAATATCCTCAACCGGGTCGGGAATCTGCCGGCTGGTTTCACCGGTAAATTCCTTGCGCTGGGTCTCTCCTTTTTCCTGGGCGGCAACGCCGTAAAAACTAACCTCCTCGGGCTGCAGAAAATCGTAACGGAAATCCGTCAGATGAATTTCCCCGGTCAAACCAAAGGTGCTCTTGTTGTAAGAAACAAATCGGGCGCCCGGCAGCGATAGACGAATGTCACCAAACAGGGCCTCCGCGCGGAAGGTGGCAAAGCCAACGTCACGTTCACGACCGTTGTATTTTACCCGCGTCTGCTGCTGTTCAACCCGTGGCAGGCTGTCGTCGTAACTGATTTCAATTTCCAGTAGATCGTCAGCAATCGAACCGTAGACGTCCACCTGAAGCTGTTGATTAACGCTAACATCCGTGCGGTCGTCCCGCTCCGGATCGTTCAGATACTGTGTGTGGCTAAAATCGCCACCAATGTATTTACGGCCGGAAATATTCAACTCACTCTCGCCCGGCAACTCTGCCGCCACTATCCCCTCGTCCTGGAGAAAGTGGTCCATAAGTTCTTCCTCTTCCTCTTCTTCCTCTTCATCAGCTTCCGGTTCCTCATCTCTCTCTTCAGCCGGCGTCCTCTGCTGATTTTCTTGGGGCGAGTCAGGATCAAGCTCAGCGTAATCAACAACGGGTCCAGAGGCCGGTTGAACGGCGGTCGCGTCGTTAATACCTGTTGAATAATCAGGTGGGGTAAAAACAAGCGCCGGCAGGCCGGCGTCACGACGGATAATTTCGCTTGTCCCTCGTGCCAGTGCGGGCGAAACGGTCGAATTTGGGCGGTTTGAATTTAAAGAGATAGAGCTGCCAAAACGGGAGAGCTCGGAAGCACTGGTCAGTCCCGGCAAGAGTACAGAACAGAGCAAGACAAAAGAACAGAACCAACAAAGCTTTCTATTTAGCCAGGCATCGTAACTCATAAATAAATGTGAATAAATGGGCAACTGCCTCCCGGGAAAACCGGTAAAGTCAGCCAGGATCACCGGCCTGTTGACGGATGTAATCAAGCGCAGAGAGCAGACGTTCATCATCAGCCCACTCGTCCTCGTGCGGCTCAACGAGCTGTTGGGCGTCGGCGACCTCGCCGGTCTGGGCCAGCAGGTGAGCATAAGCAAGCTGCCAGAGTGGCTGCTCTGGTAGTTCGTTTACCCAGGCGCCGGTAAGTTGCAGGTATTGTTGACGCATACCGGCAACCTCCCCGTCGGGCAGCTCTTTCAGCCGCTCGGCGGCTCCCAGGACGGTCAGCGGCGACGGTGGATTATCGCGCTCCTGGCGGCGGGCCAGCACTGACAACCCCATTTCACCGGCAGGGTCTTCCAGCACCGGCCAGAGAGCCAGCATATCTTCCAGGTCACTGCGTTCAGCCGGCCATTCTTCCTCCAGTAATGTATAGGCATTGAGCGCATCCTGGGCCATCTCGGTCATTTCCTCCCGCTGCTCCTCAAAACGATCAAAATTACGATCAGCAAGCCTCACCGAGGCAAGATGGGTTTCGTTGTAAATATCCTCGCGAGCGACCCGGGGGACAAACAGACCGTGCTGGCTGAACCGCTCGGTGAGTCCTTCGCGGCGGTGCTGTTCCATCATATTGAAACGGTTGTGGCGGTTATCCTCAAGCCGTGTTGCCCACTCAAAGTGCAGCAATTTGCGGTAGGGATTTCCCTCGTAGTCGTGAACCAGAGCGACATTGTTGTGCACCTGGGCGTAGTTGGGCGCCAGATCGGTCAGCCGGTCGTATGCTTCGCCGGCCGACCGGTAGTCACCAAGCTGCAGGTTCACGTAGGCCATTTTGTAGAGAGCCGACAGGTGATATGGGTTGTATTCAATCGACTTTTCACCGGATTCTAAGGGGAATGTCCAATCAACCCCCGGCTGCCCCGCCTCAACGGCGTGGATACGGGTGTTCATCTGTTTTAAATAAAGATCTCCCATGAAAACCTCGTAAAACTGATAGACGGTAACTGAAAAAAGCAGAAGAATGACAAAGTGGGCAGCCGTGCGCCAGCTCAGGGGGGGAAGTATATTCTGTTTCGCGGTCACACGATCGTTGTTTTTTATTTTAGCTCGATTTTCCGTGTGGTCACAGGCTATACGTATGGCGGCAATAGCAAGTGAAAAGATCAGCCAGAAGGTAAAGGTGGTAGACATCCAGCGCAGGTTTACCGAGGCAAAATTCTGCGCCAGTGAACCGTAGATGGAGCTGACCAAACCTATTATAATCCACGAGTAAAAAGTACTTTTTGATCGGTAGAGAAAACGGTAGACAAGCACCGAAAAAACAACCATAACAAGGAGGAAAAAGGCAAGACCAATCACCCCGGTCTCCATTATAACTTCCATGTATTCGTTGTGGCTGTGGCGAGTGTTGTGGCTGACCCGGAAGCGGTGGTAAAAACGAGGACGATAATTTGGAAAAACCAGCTGGAATATACCGTGGCCGTGCCCGGTCAGCGGCTTATCAAGCGCCGCCCTGGTAGAGCCGGTCCACATGATCCAACGAACCCGCTGGGTGCCCCGTTGAAGATCAGGCACCTGGGCAAGGTCTTCAATAATTCCCTCGGGACTGATGTAAAAAACTAAACCCAGGGTCAGAACAATCAAAACCAGTGCAACCGCAAACCATTTCTGGGGAATATCCCGTTTTGTTCCCATCAGGAAGAAACGAAAGGTAAGAAATACAAACACAGCCACAGCGATTAAAAGCCCCAGAAAAGCCGTGCGTGTGCCGGTAGCAATTATTAGATAAACCTGGGCAAGCCCCAATAGACCTAAAATAATTTTCATCGGTAATTTTTTAGTGGCCAGTAAACAACCAAAAACTACGGGAGTGGTAAGCAACAAGAATCCGGCCAGAAAGTTTTTGTTGCCAAATGTCGAGACCAGCGGAACGTCGGCGCCGCGGCCCCAGTTATAAATCGGTTGACCAATAAACTGCAGCCAGCCTAATCCGGTAGACAATATAGCAGCAGCGAAAAGGGTCCAGAGCGCCCACTTGAGACGCCCTTTCGTATAAATTAATTTCTGGACCAGAAAGAAAAGCAGGATCATCGCCAGATAGCGGCCCATCTCTTCAATGCTGAAATACCAGAAGGGACTGACAAAGAGAATCGTCAG
>CAZMIT010000059.1:0-7841 GCA_964566495.1 uncultured bacterium
CTTACCTGAAGCTGTAATTTGAAATCTAAAGTCTTGTCCTTTTTTTTAGCCCTAAATTTTTCCTCTCCTCGCTCGTTTTCCCGCCAGCGCTGGCGCAACGCTCGAACCTTATCCACTTCTTCATAAAGAATCTTTCTCCCACGTTTACTTAAATTTTCGCCGCAAAACTGTACCACATCCCGGTCGGCACCATATAGCACCCAGCCGAGCGTATCAAAAGAAGTCTCCTGAAGCAGTTTTTGCGCAAAACGGGGAGGCAAATCTATCATTTTTTGCAAGGAAGGTAGACTTTCCTCAAAACGACGAATAAACTGCGGTGCCTCACGCGAAAGAAAACCAATCAAAAAATTTCGACGGTCATCGGCAAGCTCAAGTAAAAACCGACAAAACATTTCTAAGTCCTCGCCGGAGAGAGAACGTAAACTCTGTTGTGCGGACGTATCTTCGCTCAAGAGCGAAGGTTCTCCCCGCCAAGCGACATCTCACGTGCCTCGGCCGCTTCCCTGAGAGTCAGCTCCTCTTCACTATCGTCATGTTCATCAATAACAACTGTTGTCCGAACACGACTGGCCCCCTGCTCAAAAGGTGCTTTGTGCATTTTTTCGGCCAGCAGCAGAACCTCGCGCAGGGGTCCAAAGACCACTGCGCCAAAAGGGGTCTCTTCAAAACGCAGCTCAGAAAGGTGGGCAAGCTGAATACAACGGCGAACAAAACTGGAAATGTCCGGGTCACCGGTGCCAACGGGGATTACACTTATTTCAGCCGCCACATCACTAGAATTTTCCATTATCCATCATCTCTATCTAAAAGTTATAACTACTCACATTATTACTGGGGGCTTACCGTTTTAAAGCTAACATCAAGGTTATCATAAGAATGTGTTATGGCGCCGGATGAGATGCGATCAACACCGGCCCGGGCATAGTCAACAACGTTCGTCTCATCTATGCCCCCGGAAACCTCAACTGCAATACCTTCAGGTAAAAGAGAACAATACTGCTCGAGAGAGGACACAGGAATATTATCCAACATAACAACGTCGATGTCAAAATTATTTATTGCCTTTAGTTCATCCGGCGAATGTATCTCAACTACCACTTCACTCTTCTCCAGTTCAGTGCGAAGAGAGTTGAGAGCGGCAGCTATCCCGCCGGCAGCCTGTTTATGGTTATCCTTAACCATAATTCCCGCAAGATCAAGCCGGTGGTTATAACCGCCTCCAATGACAACTGCATATTTTTGTAGTAACCGATGATGTGGAACTGTTTTGCGGGTATCATAAATTTTTGTGCCAAACTCATCGACTTTTTTTACAAGTTTTCTTGTCGCCACCGCAACACCACAAAGCTCCTGTAAATAGTTAAGCGCCACTCTTTCGGCGGCAAGAAGATAACGTAGACTTCCTACCGCCTGACCGATAACTTCGTCTTTTTCAAACTCATCCCCTTCCTCTATATGCCAGCTCAGTTCCACCGTCTCACCGCCGGTAATAAAATCGGTTATCTGACAAAAAACCTCCTCGACAACAATACTACCACAAAATATTCCCGGTTCACGGGCAACAAACAATCCCTTGCCCGATTTATCAGGTAGCACTGTTTTCTCAGTAGTTGTGTCACCTTCTGGCAAATCTTCCTGCAGACTAAATCTAACATGTTCACGTAGAAAAGACTCAGTCAGGTAGTCATAAATTTTGTCCATCTCAACTCTCCTCATCGAGTTCCTCGATCTTATCACGGTAATGGGCAGCCAGCTCAAACTCGAGATTTTCTGCTGCTTCTTGCATTGCCCGGGTGAGTTCCTCAATTTTTTTCTCCCGCTCGTCAAACTCATCTATGATTTGCACGGCCTTGTCCTCACCGTCCGCCGCGATCGGCAACTTCTCACTTATTTCCTTTTCAATAGTCTCGGGTTCGATATCATGCACCCGATTGTATTCAATCTGTTTTTCACGGCGGCGCTCGGTCTCCTCGATTGCTTCTTGCATCGCTGGCGTCACCTCGTCGGCATACATAATCACCCGCCCCTCCGTATTACGAGCCGTCCGACCAATCATTTGAATGAGGGTGGTAGACGAGCGCAGGAAACCGGTTCGGTCGGCGTCCATTATGGAGACAAGGGAAACTTCCGGTAAATCCAGCCCCTCGCGCAATAAGTTTATGCCTACCAGAACGTCAAACTTGCCGCGTCTTAAGTCACGAAGTAACTTAGAGCGCTCCAGCGTATCAACCTCTGAATGTAAGTAACGCACCTTGAATCCCATTTTGACGAGATAGTCGGAAAGATTCTCGGCCAGTCGCTTGGTTAAAGTAGTAACCAGGGCACGTCGACCAGCTTCCACCTCTTTTTCAATTTCATCCATAAGGTCGTCCACCTGGTTGCGTGTCGGCTTAACCTCTATCGGCGGATCAACCAGACCGGTCGGACGAACAATCTGTTCAACAATTTGTTGACTCTGCTCACGCTCAAAATCTCCCGGGGTTGCGGATACAAAGACAGTCTGACCACTTTTCTCCCTGAACTCGTAAAATTCAAGCGGCCGGTTGTCGTAAGCCGAGGGCAAACGGAAGCCGTGTTCGACGAGTTTATCCTTGCGCGCCCGATCACCGGCGATCATCGCCCGCAGCTGTGGAATTGTCTGGTGCGACTCGTCAACAAAGGTCACGTAATCGTCAGGAAAATAGTCAAGCAAAGTATACGGCGGTTCGCCCGGCTGCCGACCGTCAAGATGTCGTGAGTAGTTTTCAATTCCATTTACGTAGCCCACTTCACGCAGCATTTCCAGGTCATATTCAGTGCGACTTCTAATTCGCTCGGCCGCCAGCTCCTTACCACGGCGACGCAATTCCTCCTCCCATTCGTCCAACTCAGAGCGAATATTGCTGACAGCCCGTTGCTTTGCATCTTCATCAAGCACAAAGTGGTTGGCCGGGTAAATTACTACTTCTTCGGGGTGATTGATTATCTCACCGGTCAGGGGGTCAAATTCCTGAAGCTGTTCTATCTCGTCATCGAAGGTTTCCACCCGCAGAGCATTGTCCCTGTAAGCAGGAAAAATCTCAAGAATATCTCCGCGCGATCTAAAGGTTCCCTGCTTGAAATCAACATCATTACGCTCATACTGCAGGGTCAATAAGCGACTGAAAAGATCTCGACGGGGAATCTGCATATTCAGACGCAGCGGTAAGATCTGACGCTTGTAGGAGTCGGGGGAACCAAGGCCGTAAATAGCGGAAACACTAGCCACCACGATTACGTCATGACGGCGCATTAAGGCGGTGGTAGCCGACAGACGGAGACGATCAATTTCATCATTAATCGAAGAGTCTTTCTCAATGTAGGTGTCTGTCTGGGGGACATAGGCCTCCGGCTGGTAGTAGTCGTAGAAACTTACGAAATATTCGACGGCGTTTTCGGGGAAGTAATTGCTAAACTCGTTGTAAAGTTGAGCGGCGAGCGTCTTGTTGTGGGAAAGCACGAGCGCGGGACGTTGAATTTCTTGGATAACGGAAGCCATGGTAAAAGTCTTTCCACTTCCGGTCACTCCAAGCAGCGTCTGATCGTCATAACCACGATCGAGCCCTTCAACCAGATTTTCGATAGCCGATGGTTGATCGCCCCGGGGGTCATATTCACTGCAGAGCTTGAATTTATTTTCTTTTTCGCCGGGAACAAGCAGTTGTGACTCAACCTCATTCATCAAAAATCACCAGAACCTTTTAACGGTTTAGTCATTGCGGGCCCCACCCCCCTTTCGCCCGCACAACGTTGCTTTGCCCAAGATGACATGAGAAGGTTCTGAAAAACCATAGGTAAGAGTGGAAATAATATACTGTCAGCCAAAAAGATAATAGGCGACGATTGCAAGAGTGGTTAAAATGGCTCCGAGTCCAAAGAAAAGACCGGCGATCATCTGGGGATCCATGCCCGAGTCATCCTGGTTCTGAATGTTTTTGGCCCGCACCGTTTCTTCTTTAAAAACAAATCCACGGCCATATATTCCCCCCGGTATTTCCACTTTTATCTCCACATAATCCTCGGATTGCCCGTCAAAATCAGGGGGGAGGTTGGGATTAAGTTCGACCCCTTCTACTCGCGCTTCAATCGGTTTTGTAGCCTCGTCATATTTTTCCGAGTGCAGATCTTCGGGAAACTTTTCTACAATCGAACCAAGTGCGCGAACGTAAATTTCATCGCCGCCCATCAACTCGGTGGGATCCACCCCTTTAAGAGGGATAGTTACTACGGAGACGCGGTGATAATTTACATCCTTTTCATCTGAGCTCTGCTGGCCGCTTCCTCCTTCGACATCCACCCCTTCTTCTTTTGGTTTTTTCCCCATGCTGCGACTTAGCGCCTTCTGCGTGACGGCCTGACCGGAAAAAGTAAAGTCCTTTTTACCTTTACGAATAATATTCGAGATCATCTGATCTGTTAGCTCATTAAATGTTTCTGTATCCTGCTCCTTGAGCGCTTCCTCAACCTCGCCGCGATTTCCCTTGCTAAAGAGAAATTCTTTGAAACTCTCCTGGGCGAGCTTAAAACCGGAACTGGTAATATCCCCATGAAACCCCTGACGAGCTTTTACCTGTTGCTGAAAAGCAAGGGGGTCCGAACCAGGAGTAATTCCGGAGAGACCGCTGGGAGAGTCATATAGCGCCAGGTTAACGGTACGGAAATCATCCCGCGATGGCTCCATTTCCAGGTATACGGCACCGGCCATGTGCTCACTTTTACCCTCAAAGGTTCCCCAGATAACTGAGAGGGGTGGCTCCGAACCTGTTATGTTAGGCGCGAGGATATTTGTAGTGCCCTGACTCATAAGTAATGCTCCCGTTATCAAAATAGCCCGTTAAAAAATCAGCTCATAAATTTAACTTATACCACAGTCCACGACCAGTCGGAAATAATTTTGCGACCCTTTTCCTCCCCTTTAATCCAGCTCCTTTGTTTCAGCCGGCAGTTCCGGGGGAAGCAGTGTAATTTCAACGCGGCGGTTTAGCTGCCGGTTTTCGTCACTATCATTTGGAACCAAAGGCCGGAACTGGCCGTAAGCCACGGCCGCAATCCGGTCGCGTTCAACGTCCTGAGCATATGCAAGATATTTTAATACATTAAGTGCTCTGTGAGCGGATAGCTCCCAGTTCGACGGATAAGCCTCTCTTATCGGCAGGTCACAGGTGTGACCTCCAACATGTATCTCCCGCTCGGGATACTCGTTAAGGATTTCAGCAATATCCGCCAGCGTTTGCTTGCCTTCCTCAAGCAACCGTGAGTCACCAATCTCAAAGAGTATCTTCTCACCAACATTTACTACTACACCATACTCTTCCTCACGAATTTCAACCTCCTCGACCTTTTCCTCGAACTCGGCAACAATCCGTTCATTTTCTGCCTCAAGCTCCTCAAGCCGGGCCGTCTTTTCCGATAGGCGCTCCTGTAAATCCGAGGCCCGTCTTTCAATATCGGCGACACTCTCTTCAAGTCGATCAACCAGTTGCTGCTGGTCGTCAAGCCGCTGTTCCAATTCATCCTTTTCAGTGCGCAGGCTCTCTTTTTCAGCAACTAACACCTCAACCCGACGTTCTAACTCTTCTTTCTCACGTTCAATCCTTGCCTTTTCTTCGCTTTGCTGCTCGAGATCGGCGGTTACCTGCTGGCGTTCAGACTCGAGCTCAGCCACTTCCTCTTCTTTCTCAGCGATGCTATCTTCAACCTCACTCAGACGCTCTTCAGTGTCCTCCAGCTGATACAGCAGAGCATCAATGGCGGCATCCCCGGCCAGAATTTGCACTGCTCTGTAGCGCTTAACCAGCTCCATTGACGGGGCATCCATGTGGTCATCGCGAACATCCGTCAATTTGTTTTTAGCACGTTCAAACTTCTCAGCCGCATGATCAGCAGCACCGTGGTATTCAGCATCCGCAACCGCCTCTTCAGCCGCCTCATAGGCACTGACCAACTCCGGGTCATCAACGTCCGGACGGAAGAGCGCACAACCTGCAACTAATGGAATGATAATAACAGCAATAATAAGAACTAACTTCTTCATAAGTCTCGCACCCCAGTGAAAGTTTGTTGGTAACGGTCCTTCATTCTACTCCATAATTAATATAATTTTCTACAAGATGTTGAGCACGCTCATTTATTTCTTCGGCTTTCTCCGGTTCTTCTTCAACAAGCAAGTCGGCAGCTCGCCGATAATACTCAACTGCCCGGGGAAAATCACGAACTTCCCGGTAACCTCTGTAAAGCTCCGCCAGGCGCAAAAAAAGGTCAGCCTGGTATTGAGGGGCGGCTGCCTGCTGGGCCTGTTCCCAGAGAGAGCGGGCCTCCTCGTAATCCCCTTGTTCTTCCATCAAATCGCCCAGTTCCAGCATTGCCGGAACCCACTCCGGCCTCTGCCGGTGGCGGTGGCGAATTAGGCGCAATGTAATATCCGCCTCGTCCTCCGCACCGTCGGCCCGCTGGGCACGAGCAATCATATAGAGTCTGCGCGCTACATCCTGTCCGGGATGATTATCAACTAAGTTTTCCCAGATCTCAATAGCATTTCCAAAATTTTCATCAGCCATATAATTCAGCGCCAATTTTTCTCGCCAAAAAACTTGCAGACTATCATCATTTTCGTCATCAGGACTAAAATTTTCAATGTTTTCTTCTATCAAGTCGCGTGCCGCTTCATATTGACCTCGTTCTCGCAGGTCACGGGCACTACTCCACTCGCGATGAACTGTATCAGAAACAGCAAGCGCCAGATCGTTAAGATCATACTGGGAATACTCTAAGCTTATGTAATATTCTGCCTCTCTCTCCTCCGGGGGTTCCGGCTCTTCGTCCGGCTCTTCGTCCGGCTCAGGATCCGGCTCTACCGCGGTCACGTCAAAGGTATAAGTTCGGGAATCAATTTCTCTTTCCACAAGTCTTGTTGCAATCCGCCTGACAAAACTAACCTCAGTGCTTCCCTCGCTACGACCGCTAAACAAAAATACCACCCGGCGCGGCGCAACAGCTTTTTCCCGTTTCTCCAGCTCAATAATAGAGTCGTCATAGGTTTCCACTACCCAATCTTCGTGACGCGAAGACAGCTCCAGCTCAAGTTCTAACTCTCCCCCTACTTCCAGGGAATAGTCTGCAGCAACCGCCGGCTCTCGAAGCGCAAATATAAACGCCCCGGCAATAAAAGAAAGCAACAGTAAGACCGATAATTTACTCTTCCCGTTCAATTTGAATATCTGCTCCTATAGTAGTATTCCACTGCACGGTAACGTCCGTTCTTCCCTCCTTGTAACCGGGCTTTCTCGCCCTTACTCTGTATTCGTCGGTTGGTATGTTTTCAATCGAATATCCCTCCGCCGTAGTTCTAACCGAGTGTGTCGGCGGGTCGGTAGTAACGATAGCCCCCTCAACCGGGCGATCCTCCGCATCCAACACCTGTCCCTGGATCGACCCGGTTAAACAACCACTTAAAAAACCAAGACCAACTATCAGAACAATCACAACCAATGCTCTTTTCATCATGGCATCCTCCTCATAAATTAGAATCATTTTTAGTATTTTCCTCTATCTTATCATTATCTTTATGGTAAAATAAATACTTGTAAATTTACAGCTTTTTGCCGTTCTATTTTACCATTCGACCGGACGGACGACCAATCAGAGGATATTATACAATGATCACCCGAGCGGCCGGCTGAAAAATGACAAATATACTTTGTGAGTCCACCCAAAAAATCCGTCAGCGTCGGGAATGAATAAAGTCCCGAAACTTGACCCGACAATCCATGCTAACCCGGATAATGCACGACAGCATAACTGTTGTGCATTATCCGTCCGAAGGA
>CAZMIT010000060.1:0-7783 GCA_964566495.1 uncultured bacterium
GGTCGGAATAGACTCTGAAAGCAAACAGCGTCTCTGAATCTTCTATCCCCTTCACCTTCAACAACTGCCCGGTTACCAGTTCAGCCAGCGCGTCGTTGTCCCTCGCCCGGACAACACAGACCAGATCGTAGCGACCGGCGACCGAATAAACCTCGGAGACGGCCTCTTCCGCCGCAATTTTCTCCGCCACTTTATTAACTTTTTCTCGTTCCACATTAAAAAGTATTATCGCATTTACCATTTCAATCACCTTTCTATTAATTATCCACCCTTACTCGTCTCGCTTAAATTCTCTCACCTTTTCGGCCAGTTCAATCAGGCGCTGTTGCGCCCGGCCAAACACAGTGTCCGCAGGATACTCGCCCTGTTCATCCTTTTCACCGGCAGCGCAACCGGTCAGCAGCTCAATTCCTTCTTTTACATCCGCCACGGCGTAAACGTTGAACTCGCCGGCTCTAACCGCCTCTACCACTTCCTCCTTCAACATCAAATTTTTGACATTGCTGGCCGGAATGACAACCCCCTGCCGGCCGGTTAAACCACCTCTTTTGCAGACTTTAAAAAATCCTTCTATCTTGTCATTAACGCCACCGATAGACTGAACCTGCCCCCGCTGATTGACTGAGCCCGTAACTGCCAGATCCTGGCGCAGCGGCAACCCCGAGAGGCTGGAGAGAAGCGCATACAGTTCGGCTGATGCGGCGCTGTCTCCCTCGACCTCCTCATACAACTGCTCGAAGGTCAAGCTGGCCGAGAGAGTCAGTGGCGTCTCCGCGGCAAAACGGTCGCCAAGATAGCCGGTCAGGATCATAACCCCTTTGTTGTGAATTTTACCACCCAGTTCTATCTCCCGGTCTATGTTAACCACGCCCTCACTGCCGGCAAAAGTCCGCGCCGTAATTCGGGAGGGCTTACCGAACCTGTAGTCACCCAGGGGCACAACGGAAATACCGTTCACCTGGCCCGGCTCCTCCCCCTCGGTGTCAATTAAAATAGTTCCCTCCTCGATCAGCTCCTGTATTTTCTCCTCAATTCTATTTGAACGAAAAATTCGTTTGTCCACTGCTTTTTTTACGGATTCTGCCCCCACCAGTTCTTGCCCTTCCTCTTTCGCCCAGTAACTGGATTCCCTGATCAAATCCACAATATCGCCAAACTTGGTGTCCAGCTTATCGCAGTCCCCGGCCATGCGCGAACAATGCTCTATCAGTTGCGCAGTCCCATCCGAAGAAAAGTGCAGAAGCTCCTCTTCCTCACAGAGACCGGCGATAAATCGAGCATATTTTTCTTCAAGCTCGGTGGTCCAATCAGTTTCTACTGAGAAATCAGCTTTGACTTTAAACAGCTCCTGGAAGTCCTCATCCAGGTTGTAAAGCAGGTAATAAATTCGGGGATCCCCTATAACTATAACCTTTATATCCAGGGGAATGGGCTCCGGTTCCAGGGTTCGTACCTGTACAGACCGGTATTCTTGGCCCATCACCTCTGTATTTATTTCCTTATTTTTTAAAGCTCTTTTCAGCGCCTCCCAGGCGAAAGGCTTTCGCAGCAGGTCGCGAGCTTCAACTATCAAATAACCGCCGTTCGCTCGGTGAAGAGCCCCCGGTTTGATCTGTGTAAAATCCGTCTTCATTGTTCCAAATTCGCCCGTGTGTTCAATACGACCGATTAAATTATAAGAAGTTGGATTGTTTTCAACTACAACCGGAGCTCCTTCTTCCTCAGAGTAATTGACGAGAAGATTAACCTTGTAATTATTCAAAAATGCCTCTTCGTCCCTGAAAAATCGCAGGGGATCGTCCGAGTTGTCCTGCCCTAACCGTTTAAATTCGCTCACACGTTCGCTGATATCCTCTTTCACAGTTGCCAGGTAATCAAGCACGTTTTCATGCTCCGAATATTTGTCCTGAAGCCGCTCAATTAGGTGGCTGACCGCAAACTCCACCACCTCCTGGTCAAGTTCATTTACCTGCTCGCGACTTTCTTCTTTTAGCTGCCGAAGTTTATAGACTACCTCGCGAAGATCCCCCTGCAACTGGTCACGGCGACTTTTGAGTTGATCCCGTTCATCAGCGTCCAGATTATTTATCTGTTCGGGCGAAAGAACGTCGCCGTCTACAACCGGCGCCAGGACCAGACCCCGGGGAGTCTGCAGAACAGTAAACCCCTCCTCCTCAGCTTCCTCTTCCAGTTCCTGCAAAATTTGCTGGCGACGCTGCTGGTATTGTTTTTGGATCTTTTCATACTCCTGCTGATAATCTTCAGTCCGAAAAGACCGGGGAACCTCCGTTTTTAACTTTTCCACCAATTCCTCCATATCATCCCGTAATTCTTTGCCCTTACTTGTTGGAAGCTTTAAATGGCGTGGTTTGTCCGGTTCTCCAAAATTATGTACATAGGCCCACTCCGCAGGCGTCGGTTTCTCAGGGGCGCGGTTTTGCAAAAACTTTTGCACCGTAGTTGATTTTCCAGTTCCCGGCGGGCCAAGGGCATACATGTGGTAACCCGGGCTCTCTATATCGATGCCAAAAGAGACCGCTTCAACAGCTCTCTCCTGACCAATGACTTCCTTCAATCCCTTCAACTCCGCCGTGCTATCGAAACTGAAATTATCCGCAGCACAATGCCGCCTTAACTGTTCAGGTTCGACCAGGAGATCTGCCTGCCTTTTATTCATCGGAATAAATCAACCCCCCTCACGTTTCAATTTCTGCATTTTGGCCTGGCTTAAAATATCACTTATCTCCGGCCGCTCTTCGCGGTTGACAACACGATAAGCAAGTTTTTTCTCGGCGAATGGTATTGTCGCCAGCTCCAGCTCGGTATCCGTCAGCGGCTTGACAGAAGATTCCCTGTAAGGCGTATTTATTTGCACTTCGTCCGGACTAATAGTCTCCGCCAGTTCGGCCAACCGGCGCGTCTGTTCCATATTAACCGGCGTAAGCATAATTTCAAGAGCAAAGAAAACCTCCTCCCGCCGGGCGAACTTCGACAGGGCGTGAACCAGGGCTTCTAACTCCAGATCGGCGTGGGGCTGATTTAATTCCTGGAAAATTTCCTCCGTTGCCGCGTCCAGCTTCGCTTTTACTATGTCAGCCCCGAGCAGTTCCTCCCGCACCTCCGGCTCCGTCATCAACGATCCGTTGGTTAGCACAGCCACCGGCAGCTCACTCATTTCCTTTATCCCCTTTATGACCTCCCCCAGGTTGGTGGCGAGCGTCGGCTCACCGGAACCCGAGAGCGTTATCACGTCAACCTCAATCCCAGAATTTAACGCTTCCTCTACTGCAGCCAAAACTTCGTCAGTTTCAAGAAACTCCTGTCGGTCAACCGTCAAGTTTCCCTCTCCCCCCAGCTGACAGTATTTACAATTAAAACTGCAACTTTTTTCGCCACAGATCAGGTCTACTCCCAGCGAACGGCCAAGCCGCCAGGAAGCCACAGGACCGTAAACAATTTGGTTATCTTCCTCTTGCTTCATTCAACTCACTTCCAATTAAAAATATAATGAACTCTTGGCTTCATTATAACAACCGCTGGTTACTACGTCACCTCACTCAATCCCAGGTCAAAGCCTACCGAAGGGCTTCCCAAATTACTTTTCCCCTCCCCTTAACCCAGCTCTTTCCCAGTAAAGGGCTGGGTGTCCTGCGGACGAACAATTCACGACAGTGGTGTTGGCGTGAATTGTTCGGGCTGAGGAAAGGTGCCCGGTAAGTTCTGCATTTGTGGCAAACCTCTTGTGTAAATCGCTCAAATATGATGTAATCCTGTGCTCTAATGAATTGACGATACCTCTATACCTTGCTTTTTGAAAGGAGATTTAGCATATGACCTTCAAGGAAACAGATTTTCCTGATGTCCTCGACCAGATACAGTCCATCTGTGAGAGCGAAAAAAATCCGGGCGCGGCCGTTGAAATTATTCAACAGGTGATACGCATTTACCGGCAAATACCTATTTATCCAGGGCTTGTTGAGCTGGTTTCCAACGCTATCGAAGAAGAGGTGGAAACCGACGATCTGGAAGCTGGCGACCGAATAACTTTTAAGGACGGTGGCCAGTTATTCCTCGGCGAAATTGAAGAGATCAACGAAAACAAGATTCACCTCTCGCAAACAATCCAGACCGAATCCAGAGGCAAACTGGAGTTCGAACTAAACAAATTTTCTGACTGCCGTAGAATTAACACTGACGCCTTAAAACAGGAATGGCCTGAGCTCTACTTTGAGGATGATAAGTAATGGATAAACTTACTCTTGAGAAAAGCGAGATCTATCTGCTTGAAGGACCCCAGAAGATTAAAATTGTCGAAGGAAGCATTGAAGTCGTGGGAGCACGAATGGATGCCGGTGGTGAGCTTGAGATTCCCCGGGGAAAGACTATTCCCGTCGAAGGCCTCGCTGATTCCACTATCAAAGCCTCCAATCTCGATGATGAGACAATGGAAAAGCTGGAAAAACGCTCCATCCCCGAGAGCTGGGACAAACTGGTTGAAGAACTAATTAATACCGGTTCTGAATCTATTCTCGTTATCGGTGAGATGGATACCGGCAAGACTTTCTTCTCCACCTATCTTACTAATAGCTTGCTTAACAATAACGACCGGGTCGGGATCATGGACTGCGACGTCGGGCAGAGCGACATTGGACCGCCGGGCACAATTGGCGTCGCCATGGTTGAGGAACCCGCTGTTGCGCTGGACACCGTTGGTTGGGATGAGCTGGCTTTTGTGGGCGCTCACTCGCCTGGCCTGCACCTGGTTCCTTTCTTAAGTGGTATCCGTCACCTTGCCGATCGGGCACTACAGAAAAATGACGTGCTCATCGTTGACACCACCGGCTGGGTCCAGGGAGACGGCGGTCGTACAGTTAAGCAAGGAAAAATTGACATGCTTGATCCGGATAAAATTGTTTTGCTTCAGAAAGATCAGGAGCTTGAACACCTCGTTCACACCATTTCAAGCGATCGTGTCGAACGAGTCGACGTCTCCGACAAAGTCACTCCCACCCCGCCTAACGAACGTAAGGGCTTGCGTGAGCGCAGCATGAAGGGCTATATGGAGAATACACAACAAAAAACCTTGAATCTCAAGAACTTTGGTCTTGAACGGGTCTATTTTGGTTCTGGTTCTCCACTTCAAGTCGAAGACCCCCAGGTTCTGCATGCCGAAAAACTATCCGGCTGGGAAGGTGTTCTTGCAGTTGTCGACGGCGAACTCTCCGCCACTACCCGTGAAAAACTATCGGGCTACGGTCAATTGAAAATCGTTAACCCTGAAATAGTCGAGGGCCTCCTGATCAGCTTCACGACAGAGGACAGTGTCTGTATCGGCCTCGGAGTGGTTGAATCAATTGACTTCACTGAGAAAACTATGCAGGTTCATACGCCCCTTGAAAATCCGGAGGAAGCCTACCGTATTCAGTTCGGCTCCATCCGCTACCTCCCGGACGGCACTGAAAACGGTTTCGTTGAACCGGGGGCACTTTAACTGTCCAAACCTTTTGACCGCCTCTCCGACCAGCTCCTTCTGACCGGGATAAATCGCCTGTGAATGACCCTACCGTTTTGCCAATTATTCAATCCCGGGTTGGTTCTACCCGGCTGCCCGGCAAAGCTCTGGTCGAAATTGACGGACGACCGCTGACAGAACATGTCGTTCGACGCGTCAACCGGGCGTTGAGAGAACCAGTGCTTGCGCTTCCTGATTCGCCTGACAACGACTCCCTGGTCAAACAGGCCCGAAACTGGCCCTGCCGCATAATACGGGGTCCGGAAGAGGATGTTTTAGGTCGATTTATGAAAGCAGCTGACAAGTTCCCGGGGGCCGATTTTGTTGCCCGGGTGACCGGAGACAACCCGTTAATTTCAATGCTTCTTCTCGAACTAACCGCCCGGGAAGCTCAGCGCACCGGTGCCGACATCACTTCGCCTGCTTTAACTCCGCATGGTGTTAGCGCCGGCGTTGTAAAAATTTCGGCCCTGAAAGAAGCAGAACGGCAGTCCACTCGCCCTGAAGACCGTGAGCATGTCACCACCTGGATAAAAAGACAGAGCAACCGGAGCCGGCATCGTTTTCTCCCCCCATCTACTTATCGTGCTCCCGCCTATAGACTGACTGTCGATCGCCAGGCAGACCTGGAACTTATACGCAAACTTTACAGCCTCAGCAGTAGTAATCAACTGCTCCCCGCCTCCCGGGCAATCAATTTACTTGATGAAAATCAGGAGCTGCTCAAAATCAATTGCAACATCAGCCAGAAATATTACGGTCCGCCCCCCACTTCGCTTCATTATTTCTTCAACTACGGCGGCGATTGGGGCCACGGACATCGCAGCCGGTTCCAGCTGCTTTCCAGTGAAGCTTTAGCCGGTTCAGCCTTCAAACGTACCTTCTACTCCGCCGGTAACCCCTGCGGCCAGCCCGGTTCTGATGAAATACAAAAATATGACTCACAATCAGCACGGCCAATTAGAGAGATAGCCGCGGAGCTGAACGAGACTACAATTGAAGTCGATGCCCGGCGCAGTGACGCTGAAGCGCTTCTGCTCGACCTCAAATACTCTTCACCTCCCCTGGTCAAAAAACTGAAGCAGAACAGCCGGGTTGTAATTGGAATTGAGGACCGGGGGAATGGTCGCTCTGAAATGGACGCCGTCTTTGACCCCAATCTTTATCATGACGTTTTGAAGAATGACGACCTCCCCCCGGAAAAACAGTTTTACGGCCCTGACTATGCTATGATTGATCCCCGTTTTTCAAAAATTGATTCCGCTCCGGTTAACAGCCAATTTGACAGTGTTGGTCTCTGTTTTGGCGGCACGGACCCGGCCGGAATTGGCCAAAAATTTATCAGCGAGATAACCGGCGCTTTTCCTAACTTAAACTTTTTTCACTACGGTCCCGACCCACAGACAACGTTCGAAAATTTACACCACCGCGGGGTAGTTTCTAATCCGGCGGTAGAGTTTGCCCGGCTCGACTTTCTCTTTATCTCCGGTGGTATAATAAAATTTGAACTCGCCGCCCTTAATCGACCAGCCGCGGTTATCACCCAGAACAATGAACAGTCTCTCAACACGAGGCGCTTCCTCGAACGTAATAACATTGCCTGGCCC
Source organism: uncultured bacterium (assembly GCA_964566495.1). Taxonomy (GTDB): domain Bacteria; phylum T1Sed10-126; class T1Sed10-126; order T1Sed10-126; family T1Sed10-126; genus T1Sed10-126. The sequence goes on from CAZMIT010000060.1 coordinate 7,120, forward strand.
TGTTTCAGTAGCGATTCCTCAGCATCAGATTGGCAGCAAACCCTTGAAAGAGCGCACTGCAAAAAATATCGTAAAAGGTTGGCTGACAGCACCAGTGACGTGGTCGACGGACGGGGGCTACACCGCCTTTTGGATTTTCTTGAAAATAAGGTAAAATAGCGACTGAATAATCAATTCATAAAGGAGTGGGTAGCGATGGAACGAGACGCGAGATTTTTTGATACCGAGCAGATTCGTCTCCGCGAGCAGATTAAGCATCTGATTGAAGAAGATGGTATTTGCGCCATGAAGCTGTCAACCGAAGACGCCGGCATGCCATTTGAGGACATCCGGGAACGTCATCGCCTGTTTGGCGACCTGCTTCCCATTCAATTGAAAATCGGCGGGCCTGAAGCTCGCAACGACATGCGCATCGCCGTTAAAATTGGCTGCCGCTCTCTGATTGCCCCGATGATTGAATCCCCCTATGCACTCCAAAACTTTATCACTGCCTGCCACGAGACGCTGGGCGACCGGACCGCCGATTTTATTGATCTGCAAATAAATATTGAAACTCGCAAAGGCACTGAGGATATTGATAACATACTTGATACCTCAGCTGCCGGGCAGCTGGCCCAGATTACTATTGGACGCCATGACCTCTGTCGCTCCTTTGACAAGAAAC
>CAZMIT010000061.1:0-7674 GCA_964566495.1 uncultured bacterium
GGTTCCAGCAGAGCAGCAGCGTCCAGATGACAAGGAGACGATCCTCCCGCCAGTCCCGGACCGTTGGGAAGAAACCCAGCCGGGCCATGCGGCCGCGAGCTTTCCCTTCCTCCCGGCATTCCCGGGCGAAGATCCGCCAGTCCCGGGGCGGTCGATATTTAACCGGAGGACCATGGTTTCCTACCATTTTCCAGCCCTTTTTTTTCAGGCGCGTTGTAATCTCCCGGTCGCTTAGCAAACCAAGTAGCAGGTTGGGTTGACCAATTTCACGCAGCGCCTTAACCCGATAGAGCGGTGTAACCGGTTTGAATGCCCCGTCGTCACTAAAAGCATTGCCACCGAAACGGTGGCTGAGCAGTTGCCAGACATTTTTTTGCTGAGCCGTTGCTCCGGGGATTAGTTCAACTCTACTCCAGACGGCGGCTAAATTCTGCTGTTGCTCTAACTCGGCCAGCAGCTCTTCCAGGTGATTGGGCGGCCAGCGGTAGTCGGGGTGCCAGCGAATCAGGTAAGGACTCGTTATTTCCGGTGGATTTTTGGTCAGCCCTTTGAGCTGCCAGTCTAACTGCGCGGCTGCCTCAATGTTTTCTATCTCTTTCCGTAAATAAGTAGTTGTTTTACTGTCCGACCAGGGAAAACTTTCAGTGTTGAAGATTACTGTTTTAGGTTTAGGACTCTGGTTGGCGAGATCGTCAATAGATTCAATAAATTTTTCATAGGGAGGTCTATACTCGACAACAACGGTTAGATTCTGCTTTGACTGTTTGAATATTTTCATAGCTTCCTCAATCTGGCTTTGTAGAAACTTTACAAATTATATCTTTTTCTTAGTTTACGGTTTATACAAAGTCCTTAACAGAACCTACTGAACCCCTGTCATTGCCGGGCTTGCCCCGGCAATCCATTTTTATGAGACCATAGATTCCGGATCTGCGGGCACTTCGTGTCTTTGTCCGGAATGACGTCGGTAGGTTCTGAGTCCTTAACTTTTATTCTTGTGCTTATTCAACTTAGTATGATACTATCAAAATCTTGGAGGTTATAACAAATAAAAAACGAGGCCGGGAGGTGTACAAATGTCAGAGTGTCTTTTCTGTTCAATCGCCGCGGGTGATATTGAAGCTGATGTAGTATACGAGGATGACAAAGTGATTGGCTTTCGTGACATTAATCCGCAGGCGCCGGTACATATACTTGTTATTCCCCGCCGGCACCACGCCGATTTGAACGAGCTTGAATCTGCCGATGCAGAACTAACGGCTCATCTGTTCTCAGTTGTTCCGGAGATAGCTCGGGAAGAGGAAGTGGATGAGGATGGATATCGCGTAGTTATCAACAACGGTGCTGATGCTGGCCAGGAAGTTGAGCATCTGCACGTACATATTCTTGCCGGTCGGGGACTGGGCTGGCCGCCGGGCTGAATAAAGTGGCCCTCTGTGAGACTTCCCTGGCCCGTCCCGTGCTTGAGCTGGCTCCGCGACTTTTAAACTCAATATTGGTACGACGCTTGGCGGGTGGGGGCACTATGCGAGCGCGCGTGGTCGAGGTGGAGGCTTATCGTGAGGGCGACCCTGCATCTCATTCCTGTAACGGTGTAACGCCTCGTTCAAAAGTTATGTTTGGTCCGCCCGGTCACTGGTATATTTACAGGTGCTATGGCATTCACTGGATGCTTAACCTTGTCTGTGGGCAAGAAGGGGCAGGGGAAGCTGTTCTGATCCGGGCCGCCGAACCGCTGGCCGGGCAAAAGAAGATGCAGCAGAACCGCGGGATGAGCGGTGTTGAGCTCACAAACGGACCGGGAAAACTAGCGGAAGCATTAAAAGTTGACGAAACTTTTAATGGTTCTCCGGCGGTTGGTGATGCCGAACTAAAAATTGAGGCGGGTTCGTCGTCAGCCTCTGTTTACGAGAGCCCCCGAGTAGGAATTAGCGTTGGGCAGGACAAGTTCTGGCGTTTTTTCACGGATAGCAAATACGTTTCAAAGGTGAAGCAAAATGGATTACGTCGACGGCGAGATTGATCTGCATTCTTATTCACCCGGCCAGGTTCGTTTAAATTTACTGCCATTTCTGGACCGTGGCTATGCTGAAAACTGGGAGCGAGTTAGAATTATACATGGCCAGGGGGAGGGAATTATCCGGGGCAGAGTACAGGAGATTCTGGGAGAAATTGAATATATATCCGAATTTCGTAACGCCCGTCGGGATGAGGGGGGCGCAGGAGCTACCATAGCTATTTACAGGAGGCATTAACATGGACGAGTTATTGGCGCTGGATATTGGCACTGGGACAGTAATTGGATTTTTAGGACGCAAGAAAGACGGTAATCTCAAAGTTCTTGCCCGAGAAAGTATGACCTATCCCGAGCGTGCTATAGAGGAGGGCCGTGTGGTTGATATGGAAGCGGCCTCCCGGACCGTCCGCCAGGTAGTGGATCGTCTACAGGCGGCCGCCAAGACTACTGCTAACGTTGCTCATTTTGCCGTGCCCGGCCGTGGACTGGAAATTGAGGAAGTCGAGGCTGAAATGCATCTGGAGACAGCCCGCGAAATAACAAGTCGTGACGTCGAAAATCTTTTCACGGGACGTGAGGAAGCGGATATATCTGGCGCAATAATTGATGAGAACGTTCTGGAGCGTCGAGTTGACGGTGATTCTGTCCTGCGCTTTGAGGGACAGTATGGTTCGCGACTGAAAGCACGCTGGCTGATTATTACCCTGCGTCCCGAGGAAATAGAAAATAAGAAAAAAGTTATTGAGGAAAGCGACCTGGTGCCGGGACAACTTGTGCTTGAACCCAAAGCTGCTGTCAGTGCTGCCTTCCCTGATGACGAATTCAAACCACGTCTGGGCGTGATAGATTTTGGTGCGGGAACCATTGATGCGGCCATAATTGAGGACGGCCAGGTGCGTGACTTCTGTACGGTTCTTGGTAGCGGTGACCGGCTAACCAGGGAACTTGAGAATAGGTTGCTGGCAGATTTTGGCGAGGCGGAGAGGGTCAAACAAAAGCTCTCCGCTCGTGATGAAGTTAGCTATTCTAATCTGGCCGGCATTGAAAAAACAGTAGACCGTTCTGACCTTGTTAACTGGCTTAATCCAATATTGCGCGAGGAACTTCGGCCCTTGAAAAAATGGTTTGCTAAACGTAAGCCTCGCATTTTATTTCTGGCTGGCGGTGGCTCGCGATATCCCAATTTGAGTCGCCTGGTTAGTCGGACGTTGGATATGGAAGAAAATAATGTTGTCAACCGTTCGCCTGTTTTAAAATCCTGGGTGAAAGATCCGGAACAACTGATTGGCTCACCGGCCGATTACACGGCCTACGGAATTTTATTAATGGCAGCCCGGGACCGCGGTCGCTATAGCTTGAACCTGACAGTAAACGGCGAACCCGTGCAGCGCCTCTCGCCGCCCGGTGAACTAAAAGTTGGCGACCTGGCTGAGGAAATGGGCTATTCCCCCCGCTCCCCCCATCCCGATTCAGCAATCATGTTTTCGGTGGATGGTGAGTGGATCACGGAAAAAGTTGAGGCCCGTCTGAAGCCGCTGGTGAAAATTAATGGGGAAGAAGTTGCTTATGATACTTCGATTCGCAGCGGTGATGAAGTAGAAATTCACCCCCCCGATGAGCCCCGGCCGATCAGGGTCAGGGCGGGAAAATATCTTCCCGAGGAGCAGCTTGAAATTTTCTGGGAAGGGACAGCTTATCAACTGCCGTCACTGCTTCTCTCCGATACTAATGAGAAACTTGCCCCGGAAACATTGCTTGAAGACGGTCGAGAATACGAGCGAAAACTTGACTACTCGCGCGGCGAAATCCGCCGTGAACTCGAACAGCGTGGCTGTGAGATTCCCGATAACTTGCTCTGGAAGTTTCGCGGCGAGTATACCCGTCGAGCTCGTTTTGAAGTTGGGGAGCGCGTCGAGCTGCAAGCTGCAGTTAACCCCTCCCTGAAGGGACTCGGCAGTCTTAGCTCCCTGCCTCCCAATCCACGCCAACCGATTAACCAACCCCTGGATTAATTTTTGTTTAACTTTCGGATCCTATTTTTAATGCTCCGCTCCAGTTTGAAGTTGACGTCATCACAGCGCTGTGCCGATAACAGTTACCATTGTTTATTGGTGGTTCTTTGATATAATCATTCATTTCGAGATAAAGGCTTTCGTCCCCCTCCGGGGGCGAGGAGGAATTATTGTGAGTGAAAATATTTCAAATCGAGAACAGAAGCTATTTGAAAATCTCAGTCCGGTGGTTGAACCATTTGAGGTTGAACTGCTTGATGTGGAGATTAAGACCCATGGTGAGCGACCGATTATTCGGTTGGTTGTGGATACCAAAGAAGGAATAGACCTGGGAAGATGTGAGGAGATTAGTGACTACGTCGCTCCCTTGATTGACCTTGAAATCCCGGATTTCGATGAGTCCTATGACCTGGAAATATCTTCGCCGGGGCTGGAGCGAACGCTCCGTCGTTCGGAAGAACTGGATCGTTTTGCCGGCCGGCAAGTTATCATTAACTGCTACGCCCCTTACGAGGGGACAAAGGAGTGGCGGGGGGAGTTAGTTGGTCAAGGTAAGACCGGGGTATTGCTTGATGTTGACGGTGAAAAGTTGGAGATACCCCATGATATAGTAGCGAGTGTAAAACTTTATTTTGATGCTGAAGAAGCTTTAAAAAAGCGGGAGGAATAGAAAGTTATGGAAGAGACGTTCCTGGAAGCAATCCGGGAGATTCAAGAGGAGAAAGAACTTGATGAGCAGGTGGTTATCAAGGCGCTTGAGAATGCCCTGGCGAAGGCCTTTAGACGTGAACATAATATACCTGATGACTTTGCAATAGAAATAAATGTTGACCTGGCTGAGAATGAACTCGATGTGTTGGTCGAAAAAGAGGTTGTCCGCCAACCTTTCAATGAAGCCTGTCAGGTTGACCTGGAGACTGCAGAACAATATCATGACGAGGTTAAGTTTGGTGAGCGAGTCAAAATTACTCTTGAAGCTATGGACCTGAGTCGCTCCGGCCTGCGTATGGTTAAAGACCTCTTCAACGAGAATATTGCCCGTGGCGAACAGGAACAGCAGTATGATAAATATAGTGACAAAAATTTGACACTGGTAAACGGGGTTGTCCAGCGTTTCCATGAGAAGACCGTTTATGTGCGGCTCGACGACAAAGTAGAAGCTATTTTGCCCTATCGCGAACAGCTTGATGCCGACGATTATCGGGCTGGGAACCGGATGAAATTCCTCATTGTAAAGGTTAGTTTGAACAGCCGTGGTCTTCTTGTCGTCGTTTCGCGGACCCATCCTGCTCTGATTGAGCGTCTCTTTGAGTTACATATTCCAGAAATTCACGACGGCCTGGTGGAAGTTGTCGACGTGGCTCGTGAGGCCGGACGGCGGTCTAAAGTAGCGGTTCGTTCCGACGATCCGACCCTGGACCCTATCGGGACCTGTGTTGGTCCCCAGGGGTCGCGTATTCAATCAATAGTTAATGAGGCCAGCGGTGAAAAAATTGATATTATTCCTCATGACCGGGATGATCAACAGTTCATAATTAATTCCCTGAGTCCGGCTAAGGTTACAAGAGTTAATCTGCTCGAAGATGAAAATGTTGCCCAGGTTGTAGTTCCTAAGGATCAGCTTTCACTGGCAATTGGAAAAGGGGGACAGAACGCCCGGCTGACTGCAAAACTCTGCGGTTGGTCAATAGATATTTACAGCGAACAAGAGTTTGCTTCCTTGCAGAGCGAAGAGGCCGTGGAGGTCGCCGCCTCAATTTTTAAAGATTCTGCCCTGGAAGAAGAGGAAGACTTTTTTGAGGAACTTGAAGGTGTTGGCGCCGGCCTCGCAAGTCGTTTGCACGAGGCCGGTCTGGAAGATCCCGCCGACGTGGTTGAAGCCGGGGTTGCAGGGCTGCAGGAAGTTGAGGGGATTGGCGAAAAGAAGGCGGAAGACATTTATGAACAGGTGCGTGAGTATGTGCAGTCGGTTGCTTCCCGCGAGCCTTCGGCCGAGGAAAGCGAGGAAGAGACCGCTGAGCGAATTAAAGCGTCCATATTTGGCGAAGATGTAGAGGTTGAAGAGGAACCCGAAGAGACAGTTAGTTCAAAAGAAGATAACCTGGAAAAAGTCGAGACCGATGATGAAGAGGAGGAAGTAACAGTTCGCTCCCCCTTCAAGGAAGTGGATTGAGATTTTCCTTTAACTGACAATTAACTGTGCATTATTTAAGAGGAGAGATTAGATCATGAGGGTTTATGAGCTTGCTAACGAATTAGGACTGGATAACAACGAGCTGTTAGAACTCCTGGAAGAAGAGTTTGACCTGGAGATTGGCAGTCACATGAGTGGCGTCGATGACGAGGTTGCTGAAATGGTACGAGAACTTTTGGAAGAACAAAAAGAATTTGCAGAAAATCAAGAATCCGTGTCTGAAAAAGAAGCGCCGCTGGAGACGGAACAAAAATCGATGGAGGAAGAAAAAGTCATTGAAGTTCGGGGACAAATAACTACCGAAGAGCTGGCTGAAAAATTGGGGATTGAGTCCAACCGGGCTATAAAACAGTTGATCCAGCTCGGCGAGATGGCAACTATTAACCAGGTGCTTGAGCCGGAGGCGGTTGAACTGCTGGCCGAAGAGCACAACACTGAAGTCGAGTTTGTGGAGGAAGAAGAAGAGCAAGAGTCGCTTGCTGAAGGTAGAATAACGCTTGACGAAGATGTGCCGGAAGAAGAACTTGAACCTCGCCCACCGGTTATCACAGTTATGGGACACGTTGATCATGGTAAAACCCAGCTGCTGGATACGATTCGGCAGACCGACGTTGTCTCCGGTGAGTCGGGAGGTATTACCCAGGAGATTGGTGCCTCCGAGGTGCGCAGTGAAGCGGGTGAGTTTGTCTTCATAGATACTCCTGGTCACGAAGCGTTTACGGCAATGCGCGCTCGCGGTGCCCAGGTCACCGATCTGGTTATTCTTGTCGTCGCCGCTGACGACGGTGTTATGCCGCAGTCCGTTGAGTCGATTAATCACGCTCGTTCGGCCGGGGTTCCGATTGTCGTCGCCATCAACAAAATGGATCTTCCCGAGGCTGATTCACAGCGTGTCTACCAACAGCTCTCCGAACATGATCTTATCCCCGAAGCCTGGGGCGGGGACACCATCTGTGTCGAAGTCTCTGCACTGGAAGCTGAGGGTATTGACGAACTGTTAGAAATGGTCTCGATCCAGGCGGAAATGATGGATTTGAAGGCCAGCCCGGAACGTTCCACTAAAGGAACCATTATCGAGGCCGAAAAGAAAAAAGGCATGGGGGCGACGGCTACAGTTATAGTTCAACAAGGTACTCTGGAAAAAGGTATGCCTTTTGTCGCCGGCGCTACCTGCGGTAAAGTTAAGGCGCTGATAAATAGTTACGGTGATCGTGTCGATGAGGTCCCGCCGGGGAGACCTGTTGAGGTGCTCGGATTTGATGACCTGGCCTCGCCGGGTGACTTTTTTGAAGTAAAGGAGGACCTCTCGGAAGCCCGTGAAATTGCCGAGCAGAGGCGGGAGGAAATAAAAGACGCCCAGGTCCAGGACCAGGGGCGCGTTACCCTCGATCAACTGCAGGAGTTTATTGACAAAGGTAAAATTAAAAATTTCAACATAGTGGTAAAGGCCG
>CAZMIT010000062.1:0-7513 GCA_964566495.1 uncultured bacterium
TCGGCCCGAAAACTGTTGTAAAAATTGCCAGCTCAGTTTCCAGTGCTGAGGAACTGCTTGAACTGGACGCAGCAGAGCTCAGCGAAATGAGCAGTATAAGCCGTAACCGTGCTTCACGTGTTATCAGTCAGCTCCGGGAGTCAGCTTTTCGGCAAAAGTTGAGGGAATACGTCGACCAATCCAGGGAGGCGCGACGGCAGGTTGCTAAAGCTCTCTATAATCTTCTGGATGAGATTGAAGCGAGCAAACAACCGCCTCTGGATCGTTTTCTGTACGGTCTTGGTATACGCCACGTTGGCAGTCACCTCGCCACTGTTCTCGCACGAAACTACGCTTCTATCGAGGAAATTGCTTCGCTTTCCGCTGAGCAACTGCAGCGGATAAATGAGATTGGACCTCGAGTGGCGGAATCTTTGACTGATTTTTTTGACAATAAACAAAATCGAGAGGTCGTGGAAGAGCTATTTGATCTTGGTGTCTCACCTGAACCGCTAACCGTTGATCGGCAATCTGACCTGGAGGACGTCAGGTTGGTCTTCACCGGGGCGCTTCCCGGCCTGACTCGAAGGGAAGCCGCTGAAGAAGTTGAACGACTGGGAGGACGAGTTACTTCCACGGTCAGTGGGAACACGGATTACCTTGTTGTTGGAGAGAATCCCGGGAATCGCAAGAGAAAACAGGCGAAAGAAAACGGAGTCGAACAGATTAGCGGGGAAGAGTTTATTGAGATGCTAAAATAGCTTTAAAAAACAATCTCCTTGCTTAATCACCCACAATTAGATAGATTATAAAGCCCATTCGATGAAAATCATCACTAACTTTTTGCTGAGGTGAAAGTATGCGTTTAGGACGAAATTTTACTAATTTGTTGGAGTATGAGTATTTGACCGACGAGGAAAAGAAAAAATTTGATGCCGGCGACCTGAAGGTAGCCGACATGGACGCCCTGGCCCAGGGACGTTTCAAACGTGATCTGGTCCGACAGATTGAAGTGGCCGACGAAGTTAATCTGCGCCACATTGAGATTGATGGCGGCATTCCCAATCCCTATCTGGAAATGAGCGATCAGGAGCTTGAGAAGGCGAAACAGGCGGCTATTGATCACGACGTAACGCTCTCCCTGCATCTACCCTATACATTCGTTGCTGACAGCACCTGTTCCTTCCAGGAGGAGGACCGTAAGATCGCCTGTGAGTATCTGCGCGACTATATTGACGTTGCCGAAAAGCTGGACTGTGACTACTGCGTTATGCATCCGGGCACAGTGCCGTTCTATCAGGCCGAGGGAAAATACCTCGACCGGATGGAGGAAATGCTGACCAGGTCGCTCAAGGAACTTGGCGCCTACACTCAAGAACGTGATATGCTGCTGCATCTTGAGAACAACACGGCTTTTGATGTTGGTTTTGTTACCGTGGAAGAGATATACCCGGTGATGGACGAAGTGCGTGAGGAAGGCATTGACGTCCGCCTCTGTTTTGATCTTGCTCACACTTTCACGCAGGTTGAAACAAGCGACGAAATTCCCGACCCACCTGAAAAGGCTTACCGTGACCTGCCAGAGGATCTTCTTTACGCCCTGCACGTTGGCGACTACGTCCCCGAAGAACAGCTTTTTCACCCGCCTATTCACCAGGAAAGAGGCAAGATGAAGCGGGAGAATTTTGTCAACATGGCAAAAATATTTGAGGATAAAGGCGTTGAGGTAGTAATCATCGAAACGGCCGTGCGGGACCGCGAGGACCTGATTAACGGCTATGACATTATGGCTGAGGAAACCGCTTTTCTCGCTGATATTTTCAATCGGTAATAGGTTGCAGGGCGCAGGGAGCGGAGCGCGGGGGGCAAGATCAAGTTCAAAATAATAAATTAAAACAGTCCCCTCCTCCTTGGAGGGGTAGGGTGGAGGGATATGGGTCTTTGGTTTTTTGGGGTTTAACGCCCAGCGCCCAGCGCCCTGCGCTCAACCGCTAAAATAGTTGAAGTAAATTATAATCTTTTTAGGAGTGATGCACATGGACTGTTTAAACGTATTTTTATTGGGAACTCCCGGCTGTGGTAAATCAGAGATATTCAGACGGCTGGATGAGCGCTTTCACGAGGAAGGACTAGCCGAGACTATTCAACGAGTCGACGATTTTCCTAAGTTATGGAATCTTTTTCAGGAAGACACTGACCGTGATCGTAGCCGCGAAACTGATGACGGCGGCTATAAGGTAACCGATCCTACGGTATGGGATGACATCCTTAAAGAGCTTAACGATGACGTGGAAGATTTACAGGAGGATTGTGACGTTCTTTTCATTGAGTTCTCACGTCCCAACTACGTTCATTCAATTAGCAAAAATTTTAGCGATGAGGTGCTTGATTCAGCAATGGCGCTATATATCTATGCCCCCTTTGATGTCTGTTGGAAGCGGAACGTCAAACGGCATGAAGAGGCGCTGGCTGAAGGTGACGACGATCACTTAGTCTCTCGGGATGAAATGGAAGAAACATATGCAGAGGACGATCACGAGGACTTGGATGATGAGTTAGATCTCCCCGTTCATATAGTAGACAATTCTGTTGACGATCTCAGCCGTCTGGACGGTCAGATTGACGAGGTAATGGAACACATAATGCGAGAGTTTTCGTTCTCGTAAAAAGCGGTTAATCCTTCTCCTCTTTATCCAGCTCTTCCCAGGTGGCGTTGATAAGCACTCGGTTCAGGCGCTTAAAGAAGGGGTAAAGATAGTCGCTGGTACGAACCCGGCAGAGCCGTATCTCCTCGTCGCGCTCCATGTTCTCCAGTTCTCTTTTCAACCGTTTCATGGGACCTATAAGGCGGTGGGTATAAAGTAGGCCAACAAAGAATAAGAGTGTTATTCCCAGGAAAAAGACAATGATGCTGATTATAGCATAGGCTTGCAACCAGCTTTGGAGTTCTTGTACCCGCTGACTCTCCTCAATTTCTCCGGCTAATTCAAATATTACCCGGCTCTGTAAATTAATGTAGGCTCCAAAGACAATCGCCCCCAGAAGTCCTGCCAGCAGTATCAGGATTAGAAATCTCGCCTGCAGCCGGGGCTGAATAAATAACCTGATCCATGAACGATCTCCCATTTTTTTCACCTTTTCATAATTGATTTTCCACTTCAACCTTCCTCCCCGACCTTCCAACGTCATTCCGGCCGAGGGAACTTAGCCCCGCCTATGCATAGGCCGGCTAAAGGGTCGCCCATTCGTAAAATGGGCGGGGTTAGTAACCGTAGAGCCGGCACCTATCTCGAATTTTAAACGGCTATCGCCCAGAGCGGATCGTAGTCCGCAAAGACCGATAGATCGAGCCCGGGGACGCTATTCGTTCCCGGACAATAACGAAACCACTGGAAGGTTCAGGATAAACGATTGTTCAAAAGATGAATAACTTATTACAAGGTTAACACGAAGAGAGTAAAAATAACAATAATTATAACCAGCAGGATGATGATCGTTTGTATATTACCTTCGTAAGGGTCACCAGTTTTAGAGTTGGAGGCCGGTTTGAGAAGGGTATCTGGCGTAATCACGCAGGTGCCGGGTAAGCCCGCTTCCAGCTCTACTTTCAGCCTGCCAGAATCTTCCGTCAGCGGGTTGTATTCAATGATTTGAGCCGGTTTGGGCTGGGCCAACTGGCGGCGCTGTTCTTCGGTCTCAACTTTGTTTTCTAATGCTTCAATCGCCTCGGGGGCCAGCTTTACCATGATTCGATCGCCACGCCGAGCCTCGTTTACGGGCAGACCGTCACCAACACCGACCAGCGGCGAGACGGGGATAGTTTTTTCTCCATAACCACTTGGTTTTTGGGCGACCGACTGCTGGTTGTTTTGGCTGGCCGGTCCGGTTGCTGTCTCCGCAGTTTGTTGTTCCTTTTCTGGCCAGAAAAAATAAAAGTTTAGTTCAGCCTCCGGCGAATTTAGTTCTTCTCGCACTTTTTTTGCCAGTGCTTGTTCCATCTGCTTCTCTTTGCCGGCATTTAGCAATTGAACAAAGGCGGGATGGTGTCGTTTTAAAATAGGTCGAAAGAGCCGCTCAGCCTCTTTGACTAAAAAACCGCCTTTTTCCTCGCGCAGCGAGACCTTGTTGTTGATTAATTCCTTCCGTAATAGGGCGGGTTCGTCGTGCGGCTCGGTGAGATGGAGATCGCTGATATCGTTGGCCGCCAGCGTGGTTAAGAATTCCAGTTCCGTCTGGAGGAGGTCGAACCCAATAAAAGCTATGTAATGAATTTCCTTCTTGGGGTTCTTACAGTAGATGAATACCTGACAACGTCCCTGGTTCTTTTTCTCTGCGGTCAATTTCTGTCACCAGCTTTAATTTAGTGATATTTATCGCTTGCAGGGTATGAACTATATTATTTTGTTGGCAAAAAAGCAAAGAATTATTTTTGTTTTTATTTCTTGTCAAAGTATGTTATTCTCCACGGCTTTATTCTGACGATAATTTTAGTGTTTATTCATAAATGTCGCTTAATTAGAGCCTCTCCGAAAAGTCCCCTCTCCCCTGGAGGGAGAGGGCCAGGGTGAGGGGGAAGAAAATGGATTGCGGCTCGGCCTCCAGAATGACGACCGATAGGTCAAAACTTGAGATGTTCTACGTTCTTGCAGTGACGCCGGCGCCTGCAAACAATTAATTCTGGAGTTGATCACTTAAACTTTGTGCTTTACTAAATCTTATAAATAGCGAGGGTAAACCTATGAGTCATACAGAAGGATTAATAGAACCCCATGGGGGCGATTTGAACCAGAAAATTTTAACTGGCGGTAAGGCTGAAGAAGTGCGTCAACAGGCACAAGAGCTAAACAGCTTGAAACTGGACGGCCGCCAGGCCTCCGACCTGGAGATGCTCGGTAACGGCGGCTTCAGTCCCCTTGAGGGTTTCATAGGAAGCGTCGACCATAAGACCGTAGTGGAAGATATGAAGCTGGGAGACGGAACCGTCTGGCCCATACCGATAACTTTGTCGATCAGCGCTGATCGAGCAGACTCCTTGGCGGTTGGCGAGAAAATTGCGCTTTACAGCCAGGGGGAGGACTTACTCGGTTTGTTGGAGCTAGAAGATAAATACAGAATAAATAAAGAAAAAAGAGCTGAGGCCGTCTTCGGCACGGCGGATCCAGAACACCCCGGTGTTGAAAAAACCCTCGAGATGGGGGAGGTCTGTCTTGCCGGACCGGTCGAGGTTTTACCACCTTCTGGCGCCCGTTTTCCCGAATACCGGTTAACGCCGCGTGAAACTCGTGATTATTTTGCTGAAAAAGGCTGGAGTAGCGTGGTTGGCTTCCAAACCCGTAACCCGGTTCATCGGGCACATGAGTATCTGTTGAAGTGTGGGCTGGAAATAGTCGACGGTTTGCTGCTGCACCCGTTAGTCGGGGATACAAAGAGCGGTGATGTTCCGGCTGAAGTGCGGATGGAATGCTACGAGACGGTGCTGGACAAGTATTTTCCCGCGGATCGGGTGCTGCTCTCAGTGATGCCCGCTAAAATGAACTACGCCGGCCCCCGTGAGGCAATTCTGCACGCTCTCATCCGCAAGAATTACGGCTGTTCACATTTTATTGTTGGTCGTGACCATGCCGGTGTAGGAGATTACTACGGCACTTATGAAGCCCAGGAGATATTTGATGAGTTTGAAGAGGAGGAGCTGGGAATTAAGCCCTTTTTCTTTGAGTATGCCTTCTGGTGCGAGGTCTGCGGCAACATAGCCTCCTCCAAGACCTGTCCTCACGGCTCGGAGGATCAGATTTATCTGAGCGGTACAAAGGTGAGAGAAATGCTCAGAGAGGGGAAAGGTTTGCCGGAAGAGTTCAGCCGCCCTGAAGTAGCCGAAGTCTTGCGTCAAGCTTATCAGTAGCCCAGTAATGCATGTTTCCTCTTCCTGGCGAAAGAGAATCAGACCGAAATTTACGATAGTTTAATTGTCGTGAATAATTCGGTCACAGAGCCCCCACCTCTTTTGAGGTAAAACACTGGGTAGGGAAGCCCCATCGGTTCATAGAATAGGTGGTCCTTCTGAAAATAAACTTTAATTGAGTAAGAAGTGACGGTGAAGCTGTAGTGCGCGAATATATTGAGAAAATAATGGTTAATAGATATAGACGACTCTGCTGGACCGGATTGGGCGGGCTTTTGTTTGGTTTATCCTTTCCGCCGGCCGGCTTAATTTTTACCTTCCTTCCCGGTTTCATGCTCGTATTCTGGTCGATCGAAGAGTCTGAAACAGAGGGGGAGGCGCTGCGGCTCGGTTTTGTCTTTGGTCTGCTATTTTATCTCGTGCATGCCTACTGGTTCTTTGCTTTTGCACCGGCGGTGCTGCCGTTGATATTAATCTGGCTCGGGGCTTATACGGGCCTCTGGGCTTTAGTGGTTAAAAAATTTAACGGTTCAATAATTGTAGCTTTAGTCGCCTGGATTTTTTTGGAGTGGTTGCTTGAAGTAGGTCTGTTTGGTCAAAATTATGTTGCCTTCCCCTGGAGTAGAATAAGCACAGCCCTGGCTGCTCGTCCTCTGCTGGTTCAACCGCTGCGCTGGCTGGGTGAATACCTGTGGGGCAGTGTCTGGCTGGCAATGAGCTTATCCTGGGCCGTCTGGTTGAAAAACCGGCGAGCTTTAAGCCGAGCGCTACTGCTGAGTGTTTTAACAGTCTTGCTTCTCACAGCCGGTTATATTGGTCTTGAAAGTGCTGGAACCGATACTGAGTCTCGTGAGATCATGATAGTTCAGCCTGACGTTAGTTCTGTTGGCCCGCATCCCAATCCGGGTCAGTTGCAGCAAAAGCGCCTCGGTGAGCTTACCGCTGAGCATGCAGAACCCGACGACCTCGTGGTCTGGCCGGAGACGGTGCTGGTGTATCCCTCTTTTCGGGTTGAGGAAGGAGAGGCAAGATGGCCCAGTTACTACTTCCGGCAATTTATAGGGGAGGCAGTGGGAGGTGAGCGGGAGCTATTTTTTGGAGCGACGTTTTATGATCCACAACCGCGAGCACTGGATCGGCTAAACGGTGCCCTGCTGGTCGACAGGAATTTAGAAATAGCCGGTTATTATACGAAACGAATACCGGTGCCCGGCGGTGAGCATTTACCACTTATGGGGCGTTGGGAGGCCTGGGGAAACCTGGCGCGAAAGATGGGGACGCACGGTTATCGGCCTGGAAGCAAGGGGGGGCTAATACCGTTGGAGGCCGACGGTAGTCGGGGAAAAATTGCTGTCCAGATATGTTATGAGAGCGCCTTCAGTACTTTTGTGAGGCGTCAGGTTGAAGAGGGAGCGGACCTGTTGATAACTATAGCCAACGATAGCTGGTCAAAGAGTCGTGCCTCTCACCACCAGCACGGGCTGCAGGCACGGATGCGAGCAATTGAAACGGGGCGTCCGTTGCTGCGGGCGGGCAATACCGGTATGTCGGCAATAATTGATGGGCGCGGACGTTTTAGGGAATACCTGCCTCCCTATGAAAAGGGGGTTCTGCGGGGAAAATTACCCGCTGCTG
>CAZMIT010000063.1:0-7269 GCA_964566495.1 uncultured bacterium
AATGAAAGACAGAAATCATCTCGTAATCGTCGGTGGTAACGATGCTGGTCTATCGGCAGCGTTAGCCGTCCGCCGCTGTGGTGACGAGCGCAAAATCACCGTAATAGAGAAGAACTCTTATCTTGGTTTTGCTCACTGCAGTTTCCCCTATGCTGCCGGCAGCGGTGAGATACAGCGCCAGGATTATATCCACCAGGATCCCGATGAATTTGGCAGTAAATACAACATAGATTTTCACATGGAAAGTGAAGTTTATAAGCTCAACACGGCCCACCGCCAGGTTCACTATAGAAACAATTCTGGCGAGGAGAAAACAATCTCTTTCGATAAGTTACTCGTTGCCTCCGGTGCTGAACCAATAGTCCCCGCCAGTTTCAGTGCCGCCGATGAACTGCACGTAATCAGTAAGATTGAGGATATTGAAAACCTCAACCGTGACCTTATTAAAACTGACCCTGTTTTTATTATCGGTGGCGGTACAATTGGTGTCGAAACTGCCGAGACTCTTGCCGACCGCGGTTACCAGGTAGGGCTTGTAGAGGGGCGTCGTCTTATCCTGCCGTTTAGTCAGGCAATCTCTGAAGAAGTAGAGGAGGAGCTGGTGGGGAAGGGGGTTCAGGTTTTTAAAAATCAGATGGTTGAGGATGTAAAAAAAGTAAACAACCGGTATCAAATTCAGACCCCCGACCGCAATCATACTGCCGGCACCGTAATTGCCGCCCTTGGCGTCAAACCGGTCACCGGTTATCTGGATGATCCCAGCTTAAATAAGGACGAACGGGGCTGTCTGCCGGTTGATAACCGCATGCGCACCGGCGTTCCCGGAGTTTATGCGGCTGGCGACGTCATCCTGCGCCATCAGTTTGACGGTCAGCGCGAGATGTGGCCGGTTGCCAGCGCAGCTTCTCTTGACGGCTGGACGGTCGGGATGGATCTCGCCGGCCGCGGCGTTGACCGCAGTCGCGGTGTGCGCCGGCTTGGATTCTCTCTCTTCGGCACCGGCTTTGCCCGCATGGGAACCTTACCCGATAATCTTCCGGAATCAGCTCACTGGGTTGAAGTTACTACCGGGCTTAACTTTCTCGGCGAGCGCCGCCGGGTCAGGGCACGAGTTGCCGTCGATACTTCAAATAACTTGGTTCTGGCAGGTGAAATAGCGGCCGGCGCCAACCTGGCCGGCTTCCTGCTCTCACCGCTGGGACATTTTCTCCAGGAGCGCGCTCAAGTTGAAAAGCTGGCCGGTCTTGAGGCTATTTATCATCCGAAACTTAATGCCATGAACCATCCCCTGGCCATAACCGCCCGCAAATATCTGCAGGGCTAATTGTTCACTGCCCTCCCTGCCATTACGGGTTTGACCGATTTATCTCCTCTCCCCCCCGCGGGAGAGGACACAGGTGAGGGGGGAAGTTGCTTTTGACCTTCCTTAGCGTCTTTGCGCCTTTGCGTTTTCCGAACTTGATCTTGATTTCCCCGAACTTTCGCCCCCTCGCCCCGACGCCCCACCGCCCTATCGTGAATTACACCCGGCTCGTCCTTTGAGAACTTACGCCACGCGCCCTGCGCCCAGCGCCCCGCGAACTTTCCCCCTTCGCCCCATCGCCCGCTCGCCTCTTCGAGCCCCCCATTCTCCCGGATTAAACAGAGAAACGAAAATCGACACCCCGTCCCGCGACTAAAATACTGTTTCCTGTTTTATAAATTTTTTGCTCTCCTGCCATCTGCGTTTACCTGCGTTAATCTGCGTGCCTTATAAGATTTACAACCCGCAACAGGGCTTAACTGCGAGAAACGACAATCGACACCCCCGTCCCAAAGTTGAAAACCAAAAGGAAAAAGTTGTAGAGCGGAGAAGTGGAAAAGCTTGAGGATTGGGAAATATTTGTGCCCTCTGTTTAATTGTTAATCGGGTTGTTTTACTGGGAGGAAAACAACTTTATTGGAAAAATCTTCCAAATCGGCAGTTCTGGACAATAATTCCAGTTGTTTAATACAGGTTCCTATTGAGATATTAAGTGGGTGGGCATAAACAAGTCCGGCAAAGTGTATATTATTTTTCTGTCGACGAGCACTTTCTACAAGGAGGTCGTCATCCTGGGAGAAAAGAATACGCTCCAATTCCGAGGCACGATCCAGTAAAGCTCGGTCATCTAACTGGTGAGCCTGATCCTCATATGCTGTTATTACATCCACTTTGCGCATTCGTAAACCAACAGTGATGGATTTTGGAATATGATGGTCCATATAAAGCCGGACACTCAATTAAATCAACTTGTTTTCTCTTAGTTTTTCCGCAACTGGAGCTGTTTTTAGCGATTCTTTACTCTGTTGAACATATTCTAACCGTTTTTCGATTTCAGCGTCTAATTTTTCCTTGTGATCCCAGTAATAGGCAAGCGCAGAATGTATCTGACCAAGAGACAGATAGGGGTGCTGCAGATATAATTCTCCCGCACTCCAACCATGTGCTATTTTTTCTGAAACAAGCTCAATAACCTTCATATTTGTTCCTGAAATAATGGGATCATTCTCGTCATTGAAAGCAACATGCTCATACGAAATAGCTGGTTCGGCCATTCTAATTCCTCCGCTGCTTTAGATAATAACCTGTTAATTAAAAGATACCACGTTCCCGGTGTTTTGTCCAGAATCAACTAAAATCCAAGTATTAGAACCGCCCAGAGCAGGGCGAATGGGGGAAGAGAGATCCGCGTTCATCAGCGCCATCCGCGAGCCATAGATAGTTTTAGAACTTAAGCCGAAAGCCTTCCTCGTTCCACAGTCATTAAATCAAAAAAAAGTAAAAATACTTCCTAACACGGGCTATTCATGAGGCTTAATGAATAGATCGTGATAATCTTACACCCGTTCTTGAACTTGACCTTGATTTCTCCGCTCTTTCGCCTCTGCGCCTTTGTGGTCCCCGTCCTTGAACTTGATCTTGATTTTCTCGCCCCATCGCCCGCTCGCCCCATCACCCTATCTCCCCATTCTCCCGGATTCACCAAAGAAACGACAATCGACACCCCCGTCCCGCGACTAAACATTTGCGTTATTTATTTAATGGGTTATAATTACTCATAGAAGTGGTAACAATAACCCGTTAAAATTAATATAGGAGGACTTAAAGTGAACAATTCCAAATCGGCACCTCCGGAAAAATTTAAGGGGGAGGAAGTGAACCAGGCCCTGAAACGGTTAGCTGAAAACATGGAAATTACGGAATGCCCTGCTCTAAAAATCGTAGTCTGCGGCGGTGCCGCCTTGAACGTACTGGGGCTGGTGACTCGTCCCACCTCGGATATTGATGTACTTGGAACAACCGAGGAAGGCCGAATTGAAAGACCCCGGTTCCCGGAAAAGTTTAAACAAGTTATTAAAGAAATGAGCGAGGAGTCAGGATACCGTAAGGATTGGATTAACACTGGTCCTTCCATGCTGATTGAGTATTTGCCGGAAGGTCTTACCGACCGACTGACGCATAAAAGTTACGGAAATAAACTGGATGTTTATTTTTTATCTCGACGCGATCAAATTTTCTTTAAAATGTACGCCAGCGTCAACAAAGGCGGTTATCACTATAACGATCTACAGCAACTCAATCCGAGCGCTCAGGAAGCCCGCGAATCGGCAGCGTGGACTTTTTACAAGATTCCCAAACAAATTCCTCTTGAAGAGACAAAGCAACAGTTAAAACAGGTTCTGGAAGGACTGGGATACAATGAACTCATTAAAGAATTTGAATGAAAAAATTCGAGAACAAACCCTTGACTGCCTGTGGGAACACTGGAGCCGGCTTGGTGTTCCGGGAACTACATCACCCGATCCCGCCGTCAATCCAGATCCAGAGGTTTTACTCCTTTTTTCTGCGGAGTGGGTGGAGCACGACCTTCGTTTACTAAAAGAAATCATGATCTGGCTTGGCAATTTTCAGGATCGTTTTTACTCAAACCGTTTTAAAAAAGTGCTCAACCGCTGGAAGCCCGATGAAAAACAGATTCGTATCCTCGGGGGACTGTTCGAAACCGTCAGTAAACAATTCGATCAAAAACAACCCTGGAATACACTTATCAAGCACTTGAAAGAACTCACAACCAAAAAAAACGATAATTTTCTGCTCGCCGACGCAAATATCTCAGGAAATTTATCGAAAACTTTTCAGAACTGGGGAATTTTGGTCCCCTGTCAACTCGATTCAGTGAAAGAGAAAACATTTTCACCGGAAAGTCGAGCTACGGTCATCGGGAACAACCTACGCCTTTGGTGCCGAGCCTGTTTCGGCACCTCTACGCGGGGAGAACTGGTGAATTTTTTCCTGGCGGACGGCGAGGGAAACAGCAACAGCATCGCCCGAGAGCTACTCCTTTCACAAACAACGGTGAACCGACTGTTACATGACCTGAAAGAGGCAAACTTCCTCCGCTCCCACAAGCGAGGTCGTTCGATCAATTACAACATAAATGACAATATGTCTCTTCGCAAGACCACTGAGAAATTTGTTAACTGGTTCGCCTTCTTCCAGGGAATCCATGAAGCTTATCCGATAAAAACCGGCAAGGACTTATCTGACTATCAAGTCAAAAAAATTATTTCCCGCTGCAAAGAATCTTTCCAAAATAAATTTTACCAATCAGAACACAACCACGACCTCGAAAGTGATCTTCCCGGAACTGCTAATAAATTAATGAACTGCTTTTCAGAAATATCACCTGCTCCAGATTGAATCCGATCATCTGGACAACTGCCAAAAAAACATCAGAATAAATTCCCCTTCTACTGTCACCTGTCACCGGAAAACGCTCTCTGAATACTGTTTCCTGTTTAATAATTTTTTTGCTCTCCTGCCATCTGCGTTTACCTGCGTTAATCTGCGTGCCTTATAAGATTTACAACCCGCAACAGGGTTTAACTGCGAGAAACGACAATCGACACCCCCGTCCCAAAGTTGAATCGGGTTAAAGATCACAGGCCAGTATAACTTCCGGAGCCTGGTGGTAATTTTCCGTAACCACGTAAGCCTCCGACAATCCCAGCTCTTTTTTTAATCTGTTCAACTTACGAATATCCGGGGCACGTACCGTCTCTTTTACTTCTAAACCAATTTTTTTATCAACTATAAAATCAATTTCTGCTCCACTGCGGCGTTGATAATAATTAATTTTGTCAAACTGATTGCGCAACTGATTGAAAACAGCATTTTCCAGAACAGATCCACCGCCTTCCTGGTTTCCCAGCAGACAAGCTAGTCCGGTATCGGCCACGTAAACTTTTGGTTGCCCGCTAACCTCCCTGTCCGGACTCCGGCTGAAGGGTTGCAGTCGCTTAATAAAGTAAGAACACTCTAAAAATTCAAGGTAGCTGTAAACTGTTTTACGGGTCACGCCGACCTGAGAGGATAATTTTTGCACGTTGATTTTTTTACCTATCCGTCGCAGTAATAGTCGGGCTAACTTTTGAAAAGCCTCCGTTTTGCGAAAATCGCTTAATTGCTGAACGTCAATCCGAAAATACGAGGAATATATGTCGTTTATTCTTCTTTTTTTTAACTCTCTGGTCTCACTCAATACCACTTCAGGAAATCCTCCGGAGTTTTGATATTCTCGGTATAAAGCGGCCAGATTTTTGGTCCGATATTCGGATTTTGTAGAAGCTTTTTCAGCCAGTGAAGTGAAAGGAGCTAAGTTACCTTGTTCTTTGAATACCAGAAATTCTTGAAAATCCAGCGGGTTTAGTTGCAATACAAACTTCCGGCCGGCCAGAGACTCAGGGAATAAGTTTTCCATATAAAAGCTACTTGAGCCGGTAAGGATAAATTTAATCTGGTAATGATCATACAGGTATTTGATAACACTTGTAATTTCCGGGTAAAGCTGAATCTCGTCAATAAAAACATACATACGCTCATCCCGGTTTAAACTGGCGGCCTCAACCAGGTCATCGAAAATTTGACGGTAGTTTTTTTGCTGAAACAACTCCCGCTCAAGTATATTTTCAAGATCAAAATAACAATTATTTTCAGTCTCCAGCTTTTTGCGGATTCTCTGTAATAATGTTGTTTTTCCCACCCGTCTCATCCCGGTAACCACAATTATTTCGTCAGTATCAAGCAGTTCCTCTATCTCCTTTTCTATGCGTCGCGGGTAGGTTTGCTCTAATAACTCAGACATTATAATCGTCTCCTTCGAATATTGATTACCACTACTACACAAAATAGTGCCTAAATTGTATAATTGAAGTAACCACTTTGTAAAGCCGTCAATTATTGTTTTGACTGATTTTTCTTTCTACATGTCCAAAACGCAAGTGCCAGGTTACTTCATCCACTAAAAAATCCGCGTTCATCAGCGCCATCCGCGAGCCATAAAAAGATATCAGAACTTGATCTGTGCCTCCCTCATTTTTTATCATTGCACCGGTGGCTTCACCCTTTCTTGACAGCCTGCTCAATCGATAGCATACTTGTATTAAAATTTGATAACGAACACGGAAGTGAAATACCATGGAAATTGTCTCTGTTTCGTCAAAATATCAAGTCGTAATTCCTAAAAAAATACGCGAAAAAATGGAAATAAAACCCGAAAAAAGGGTAATTATGATACCGCAGCGCGGACGAATAGCAGTAGTGCGGCAAAAAGAAATGTCAGAAATGCAGGAAGTCATTAAAGGAATGGATACTCAAGTTGAGCGTGAGCGAGGGGGAGACTGTTTTTAAAATGAAACTACAAGAAGAAGTGCATACCGGTGTGATTAAGTTTGGTGACGAAAAGACTATTCTGCGGGCCGTTGGAATAGGGTCCTGCGTGGTTGCCGCTGTGGCTGACCTGAAAGCCCCCCGGGGCAGCATGGCCCACATAATGCTCCCCGGAAAACCTCCCGCACACAGGCGGGAGCGAATTGGTCGCTACGCCCGTCCGGCTCTCGAACGATTGATAAAATTGCTCTGGGAAAACGGCAGTCGCAGTAAGGATCTGCGGGTGGTCTTAGCCGGCGGCGCAAACGTTCTTGCTGAGGAAGGCAAGGACATAGGGAAGCAGAACATTCGTTCAGTAAAAGAGATTCTCGATCAGATGTGCTTGCCGATTGTTGCCGAGTCGCTTGCCGGCCGCCGCCGGCGTAGTGTTACTTTTGACGTGCAAACCGGTGGAATTCACTGCGCCATTGGAAACGAAAAGCCGCAATTACTCTGGCAGCGTAAAGAGATATCTGACTGAAAAAGACTCGGTGCATAATCTTTAACGTGTCACGATAATTCCGTGTAATTCATCAAAT
>CAZMIT010000064.1:0-7196 GCA_964566495.1 uncultured bacterium
GCGTTACTGCTGGTAGTTATTTTAAAATTTTTATAACCGGCAGGTTTTTTTACTTTTTTTTCCAGAGAGACAATCTCTGCCGCAGGCGGGATGCCGTTCTGCAACTGTTTTAAAAATGATTCCAACTTGTTTTTATCACCTTCTACTTCGATACTTACGCCGGCTGAGGAGTTACCAACCCGGCCGGATAAGTTGAGATCCTGAGCAAGTCTGTATACAAATGGTCGAAAGCCAACGCCCTGGACAGTGCCATAAACGGTTAATTGGTATCTTGTTTTATCCATTTAAAAAAACCTCTCATCTGCCGATAATAATAATGTATTGTACTATATTTTTTGAGGGACGTGTCGGCGATGTCAAAAGTTGCGCCCGATTTTAAGAAAACATTAATTAGATACTTAGAAAACGAGGAGCGTACTTTGGCCGAAAGTATAGATGATTTCCCTTATTATACCAGCAACGGCCACTGGGAAACACTTGCTTCCTCGGGAGCGGACGATTGGGTGAGCGGTTTTTACCCGGCTATTTTCTGGCTGGGTTCACTGGTTAACCCTAAATATTCAGAAATTGCTCAAAAATTAACCGGGTTGGTGAAAAAAAGGCACCGGGGAAATTTCAACACCGGTTTCCGTTACCAATACTCCCACCTTATAAGTTATGAGCTCACGCAAGACAGCAGTTCCTACAAAAAATGTCTACGAGCAGCGCGGCGATTACTGGACTGCTATCATCATCGCGCCGGACTAATCTGTCATCTGCGAGAACGCCGGCCGCTGATAACAGCAACAGATTTATATATGAATCTACCGCTTCTCTACTGGGCGGCGGACAACGATCCACTACCACTTGCCGCCCCCTACCGCCAGTGTATTCAGACCAACTTAGACCGAGCGGCGTCCCTCTTTTTACGCGAAGACGGCAGTGTCAGACACGTCTTGCATATTAATCGGGATACTGGTGAAATTATTTCTGAAGAATCACCTCAGGGAATTGAAGAAGGTTGTTGGGCGCGAGGATTAGCCTGGCTATACCGAGGTCTTATCGCAGGAAGTATATATTTTAACGAGAGCTGTTATCGAAGCACGGCTCGTCGCCTGGTGTCCTATCACTGTCAGAACACCACGAAAACTGTTCCAGCCTATGATTATGCCGCTGGTCAAAACCCGCCGGAAGAGAAGCTTGATACGACTGCCGCCGCAATTCTGGCGGGGGGGCTATTAATTGATGGTATTGTTTTTGAAGCGCAAGACTCATTTGAACTCGGTCAGAAAACGGTGCATGATATATTTGGCTATTATCGACGTAGTGAAGACGCGGCCGGTTTAATTAGCGGTGGTTGTTATCATTATCCGAAAAGCAAGGGGATAAACTCGGCTACAATCTGGGGTGACTACTACGCCCTGGAAGCTCTCTATATGTTAACAGTGGGTGAGCTCCCCCCCTACTGCAGCTGGCTTAAAAAACAAGATTATCCCCGGTCATCTCTTCAGGAACGGGCAGTTCCATCAAACCAAGTATAGTCGGGGCAACGTCAGCCAGTATGCCATCCTTTAATTTTATCTTCTTATCACCTACATAAATTAAGGGGGTTGGCGACATAGTATGGGCGGTGTGGGAGTCGTCTTCTTCGACGTCAAACATTATTTCAGCGTTGCCATGGTCGGAAGTAACTAAAAGCTGCCCGCTCAGCTCGCGAACCGTCTTTACAAGCCGTCCCAGGCACTCGTCAACTGTTTCAACGGCCTCAACAGCCGCATCAAAATACCCGGTGTGGCCGACCATGTCAGGATTAGCATAATTAACTATCACAAAATCGTCCTCACCAGACTGCAGTCGCTCAACAAGATGATCGGTTACCTCGTAAGCGCTCATTTCCGGTTGTTTTTCATAAGTTGATATTTGAGGGGAAGGAACCAGCTTTCTCTCCTCCCCCGGGAACGGTTCCTCCCGGCCACCGTTAAAGAAGAAGGTTACGTGAGCATATTTTTCCGTCTCAGCAGTATGATACTGCTTCAAATCAAGGTTGGAGAGATGTTCGGCTAGCACATTATTCAGATCAAGTGGGGGATAAGCGACGGGCAGGTTATAATCAGCGTCGTATTCGGTCAGGCAAACGAAGTAAACCTCCGGCTGCTCAACTTCAAATTCAGCGAATCCCGTCTCGGTAAAAGCCCGCGTTAGCTGACGAGCACGGTCAGGTCGGAAGTTAAAAAATATAACAACGTCACCGTCGTCCACAGTTGCCTGGGGGTTGTCATTATTGTCTACAAAGACCGTTGGCTGGACAAATTCATCGTTTTCGTCCCGTTCCTCGTAGGCCGTTTCAATAGCTTCCACGGGGTCCTTCTCGACTATTTCAGACTTTCCTTCGACAATTGCCCGGTAAGCACGTTCAGTTCGGTCCCAGCGCTCGTCACGATCCATGCCATAATATCTTCCACCAAGGGTTGCGAGCCGCCCCACACCAATCTCTTTCATATCCTCTTTGAGCTTTTTCAAATATCGATGACCGGAGCGCGGTGGAACGTCACGCCCATCCAGCAGAGCATGGATAGCTGTATCGTCATGCTCATGCCGCCGGCAAAGTTTTAACAGGGCATTTAAGTGCTGCTGATGGCTGTGCACTCCTCCGTCGGAAAGCAGGCCAATCAGGTGCAAAGTTCCATCGGATTTTTTCACCCGATTAATAGCTTTCAGCAATTCTTTGTTTTCATAAAATTCTTCGGATTCAATATCTTTGTTTATCCTGGTCAGGGGTTGATAGACGGTTCTGCCGGCACCTAAATTCATGTGACCGACTTCAGAGTTACCCATCTGTCCTTCAGGCAGGCCAGCGCCTTCTCCGTCAGTCTTTAATTCAGACCAGGGTGAAGTTGCAAACAACTCGTCCAAATTTGGCGTAGAAGCGGCCTTGACTGCGTTACCAGCCTCTTCTTCGCGCAGACCCAGGCCGTCAAGCACAATAAACACAAAAGGGGAAGACATACAGAAATCTCCTTCAGGTGGGATAAAGATGAATTATTGCTGAAGAAACCCTGGAGCTCTTATTCGATGGGCGGAGCACCTTCGGGGCCCTCGGCCGGTGGCGCTTCGGGCATGGCTGGTTGCTCCATCTCAGGTTCCGGCCAGTTTTCTTCAATATCAGCCTCTTCCATTAGCGGTTGAAGCAACTGGTCAACGAGCTCCTGTTCCTGTCGCTGCTCGAGCTCCATCCTGATTTGATCCTCGACTTCTTCGAATTCAGGAACTTCGCCCTCCGGGCCCGCCATGCGCTGCTGGTGCATGTCGTAATGCTGGCGCATCTCGTCCTCGGTGATTTCCTCGCTCTCTTCATCAATCTGTTTGGAGACAAAACGTTCTATTGCTACGTCTTCTCGCAGGCGGTCGTACATTTCAGCTTCAGTTATCCCCAGCTGTTCAATCAGTTGGTCAAGTTGACCGGGTTGAAGGTGCTCATCCACAAATTCGTCAACATCTTCGTCCGCTACCTCAATCCCCTCTTCTCGGGCGGCATCAAGTAACACAAGCCGGCTTTTCATCTGTTCTTGCATGGACATCTTCATTTGAGCTTCCATCATTTCTCGTTGTTCCTCAGGAAGCTGTTCGAGTTGCGGCCCCAGCATTTGCATTTGTTCGTCAAGCTGCTCATCATATTCTTGTTTAGTCACAGTGCGGTCATTTACCCTGAGCATAACCTCTTCTTCATCGACCTCAGCATCAGCGTCATTGTTTCCACAGGCTACCACGACCAGGGTAAGTGATAACAGAATCATGAGCGGTAAACCATACTTCCTACATTTTGCTAACATAAAGAAACCCTCCAACAAAAATTTAGTTTGATCTTACACTAAAGATAATAGCAGATTTTTTAAATCATACAACCATTAAGATTCAGATTCCGCACCCTATCGACAAAACCTAACAAAATTATTTGAGATTACCGCTTTTAGGGCCAACTGGAGAAAAAATTTGCATTTCAAGCAAAGGGTGCGGAACGTGAGTTAAAAAACAGTTGACAGAATCTTTCAACGGTTTTCTTATTACCGGTACCGGATCAAGCCCGGCATGACGTTGTTTGAGGGGAAAAAGAAAGGGGAATCAGGGGACGAGATGGTTGTTGGAGTTTACTGTGGGACAATGCTGAAGTAAAAGGAGATAAGAGCGCGGGAAATAAAAAAATCGTTCAGATTTAAACCCCGAATATATCGTCCAGGAGCGTGAGAAGCTTGCGGCGCAGTCCGTCAAAAGAATAATACTGACGGCCAAGCCGAAAGTTTTTTTCAACCATCTCCTTCCGATATTCCGGATTGTCTATTACTTCTCGCGTTTTGGCCACCGTTTCTTGTTTAATATAGCCGTCGAAATCTATAACTTCGAACCCCTTCGGTTTGATATCCATGGAAAAAACGGAGTAATTATTAACAACGATAGGTTTTTTGTAGTAGATGGTTTCAATAAAAGCGTTGCCAAAACCCTCGTAGTCGGAGGGATAGGTGACGAGGTCGGCGTGTGGATAGATGTCGTCAAGCGAATATATCTTCTGACCGTCCTCAGTTTCACCACGCTTGTGACCGATCTGATCAGAAACAAAGAGGGTGTCTACGCCCATGTGATCCGCATAGCGCTCCAGGTGGTTTTCATACTCATACCCCTCGTCGCCGGAAGCGTGAGAAATCAACATTTTTACCGGCCGTTCAAGATAGCTCAGGAGCTCTATCGCTTCCTCAATATTTTTCCGTGGGACAATTCTTGTGGGTTGAAGAACAAATAGTTCGTCTTCGTCGATCTCAAAATTTTTTCGGACATCGGAGGCATATTCATCAAGTGAGTCGATAGAAGGGGGTTCGCTACTGAAATCAAGGACATTAGGGATAAGGGTAGAAGAAAGCCCTTTCCTGTGAGCAAGCTGGTGACCGGCCGAGGAATTAATTACCACGTGGTTAACCTGATGAAAGGTGGGTGGAAAAGCGGCGTTGAGATAGTCCCAGATACAGTTGGATATGAAGCGGTTTCTCTCCCAGTAAAAGTCGTGGTGGTGAGCGATAACGGGCAATTTATTCTGTTCGGCAATCAACTGAGTCAAACCGAGTCCAAGCGGGATGTTCATTGGTATAGTGAGCACATTTTCAGCGACGAGAAGATCAAGCTCGAACTGATTAATAAATTCATAAAGGTTTTTCTTTAATTTTTCCTGGTAGTCGATAATCATTTGATTTACTTCCGGTGACCGGTCGGAGCCGTTCTGAAAACATCGGTCGTGTATCTCTTTAATATCAGGGTGTTGGAAGTGAAACTCTTCTACTAACATGGATTGGTCGGCGGGCGTATCCAGCTCGCCACCAATGTAAAAAGTTTTATGCCCCGCTTCCTGGAAAATTTTATCCCACTTTTTAGTTTCCAGCGAAACCCCGTCCGTCCCCGAAAGTCGGGTCATAACAAAACCAATACGTAGCTCCTTGTTAACCACTGTTCAGTCTGCCTCCCTGGGGATAGTTCCATAGATAGTATAAAGATTGTATGAAAAACTCTGTTTTAATTGTCGACAGAAGCAAAAGAAAAGTTTAGTAAGGGGGGATGATTATTCCAGCTCTTCTACCGCCTGAAGAACAGTTTCAATTCTTTCCAGACAGCGTTCACGTCCCAGGGGAACCATAAGCCGGTGAAATTCGGGGCCTTCCAACTGGCCGGTAACAGCGACCCGCATTGGTTTATAGAGGTCGGCTCCGCTCTGTTCAAGTTCGCTCCCTGCCGCTTGAATTAAGGACTCAACTTCTGATAGATCGAATGGTTGAGCTTTTTTTACATGCTTTTTTAGAACGGAAACAACTTCTAATGCACCAGCTTGTTCGGTCAGCCATTCAACGGCCGAAGGTTCAGGGGAAAAATCGGTAAAGTAGGTCTCATACAGAGGAGCAAAATCAGTCAGTAGTTCGAGCTGTTCTCGCAATAAATCAACGATTTCCGGCAAATTTTCTCGGTCCTCAGGTCGTATATTCTCGGGCAGAAAATTCTCCAGCCGTTCACTGATCTCCTCGGCCGGTAGAGCGCGAAGATGTTGACCGTTAAGATAGCGCACCTTATCAAAGTCGAACCGGGAGGCAGACTTGTTAACCCGGTCCAGGGAAAACGCCTCCACCAGCTCATCAACTTCTTTTACTTCCACTCCGTCAGGTGGCGACCAGCCCAGTAAGGCGAGGGCATTAACCATAGCTTCGGGGAGAAAACCCTGTTCACGGTATTCCTCAACGTCCGTTGCCCCGTGTCTTTTGGAGAGACGCTCGCCATCAGAACCAAGGATCATGGCCAGGTGACACCATTTTGGCGGTTGCCAGCCCATCTCCTCGTATAGGTATATTTGTCTTGGCGTGTTGCTGAGATGGTCGTCGCCACGGACTACGTGAGTAATTCCCATGTCGTGATCGTCAACAACTACCGCAAAATTGTAAGCCGGTGAACCGTTAGATTTGATAACAATAAAGTCGCCCACCTGGTCCGGCGGGAAACTAACCTCTCCCTTGGCAATATCTTTCACCGTCGCCGGTTTCTCAGGAATACGGTAACGATAGGCGTAATCGCGGCCTTTAGCTTCAAATTTTTCTTTTTCTGCTTCGGAGAGATTTCGGCAGCGGCCAGAGTAGCGAGGCGGTTCGCGGCGGGCTCGTTGTCGTTCTCGCTCAGCTTCCAGCTCTTCGTCTGTGCAATAACAGGGATAAACGACCCCGCGTTCCATTAATTCATCAGCTACCTCCCGGTAGCGGTCTAAGCGCTGGCTCTGGTGATAAGGTTTGTGTGGACCGCCGACCTCCGGACCCTCGTCCCAATCAAGACCTAACCAGCGCAGCGCCGACTTTATCTGTTCCGTATGCTGATCAGCCGAGCGGTCAAAATCCGTATCCTCAACGCGCAGTATATAGTCCCCCCCCTGGTTGCGAGTGAAAAGCCAATTAAATAAAGCTGTGCGAGCCCCACCGACGTGCAAATCACCTGTCGGGCTTGGTGCAAATCTTGTTCTTACCTTTTTTGTCATCCTTCATATCCTCCTGTGGAAAATAAAGTTTAGGGGTACCTGTTTAGCGTGGTCCAGACAAAATATCCCGTGTTCCGCCATCCTGGGCAAGCGACCGTAGGAAGCGCAAAGTTAAAACAGTAATCGGTAATCAGTATTCAGTGACGTCAAAACCGATTACCGAATACCG
>CAZMIT010000065.1:0-7192 GCA_964566495.1 uncultured bacterium
GTTATTTTTTTCTTATTTATTGCTGTTTTGGGTTGGTTTTATCTTTTCTAATTGGCAACTTTCTTGTATCATATTCCTACCGCAAACCTAAACGGGCTTATCCCCACTAAACAGTTCCCCGGCAGAAAAATTCCTTCCCCCGGGAGGGGGAGGGTTAAGATGACGGGGCTGGTAAATTACAGTCTGTAGAAATTGTTGAAACGAAAATATTTGCTAAATATCCTACACGGAGCTTGTCAAGGGCTGTCCGGAGGACGAATAATTTTCAACTGAGATGTTGTTGTGAATTATTCGAGCCAAACAGTTTTATAGGAGGTGGATTTTGTGCGAGAATATGAACTCATGTTTATCATTGATGTGGCGCTGGCCGACGACGACCGGCGGGAGATAGTCAACGAGGTCGAACACGAGATTGTGGACCTGGGCGGCGAAATTGATTCGTCCACCCAGTATGATGAACGGGACCTCGCTTATCCAATTAAGGACGTCTCTCGCGGCGATTACCGGCTAATCAGCTTTGAATTAGAGCCGTCAAAGTCTCACGACCTTCAGGAACGGCTTAATTTTCGGGATGATATCCTGCGCTACCTTATTGTAAACCTGGAGCAGCGTAAGGGCATTGCCGAAGAAAAAGAAGAAAAACAAGAAGTTGCCTAACTTTTCTTAAACTTTCTAAAGAGAGGGGAGTAACTATGGTTAGAGGTTATAACAAAGTTCTTTTGGTGGGTAATCTGACTCGCGACCCAGAGCTTCGCTATACGCCCAACAACACGGCGGTGGCCGACCTGGGTCTGGCAGTTAATCGTACTTACCAGGACAGTCAGGGTGAAATGCAGGAGGATACCACATTTGTGGATGTAACAGTCTGGGGTAGAAATGCTGAAAACTGCAGTCAGTATCTCGCCAAGGGAAGTCCGGCGTTAGTAGAAGGCCGGCTCACCTTTGACTCCTGGGAAAACCAGCAGGGCGAGAGGAGAACAAAACTAAAGGTGACTGCCCAAAGAATTGACTTCTTGGGCAGCGGAGGAACGGACACAGCAGCGCCTTCTCAACCTTCGGTAGAAGAATCACCTGAAGAAATTTTAGATAACGTAGAAGTTGAAGGAACTGAAGACGACATCCCGTTTTAAATAGGAGGTAAAACACCATGCCATACGGTAGTAACAGTCACGATAAACTGCCTGAGAAAGTAACCTACAAGAGACCCGATCTGCTTAAAGGTTACATTGACGATGATTATAAAATAAATTCCAGACGCAGAACCCGACTGGATTCACCCGCTCAGAGACAGCTTACCAAAGAGGTTAAAAGAGCACGTTACCTGGCTCTTCTGCCTTATACTGAAGAGCAAAGTTGAAGTAGTTCACAGACAAACAGCTTAGACGATTAAGGAGGATTTACGCCGTGGAAGTTATTTTAATAGACGAAGTTAAAAGTCTTGGTTTTGAAGGAGAACTGGTTGAAGTCGCTCCCGGTTACGCACGCAATTATCTCTTCCCTCAGGGTCTGGCCGTTCGAGCAACTGAGGAAAATAAACAAAAATTTGAACGTAAGCAAGCAGAGATAGAAGCGCATAAAGAGCGTCGGATCGAGGAAGCACAGGAACTTGCTGACAGCCTCTCGACTATCAAACTAACGCTTGAAAAATCGGCTTCTGAAGAAGGGACCCTATATGGTTCTGTTGCTCCGGAAGACATTCTGGAAGCGCTGGTCGAGCAAGGCATTGATGGTCTCAACTCTCAACAAGTAATTATGGACGAGGCAATTGGCGAACTGGGCGAGTTCACGGTTCGCATAAGCCTTGTCGGTGAAATTGAATCGGAGGTAGAGGTAGAGGTTGTCCCCGCCTGACGTTGAATCTTCAGCCCCGAACTCAATAACCCGACGCCCACCCTACAGTCTTGAAGCAGAAAAAGCTGTCCTTGGATCCATGTTCATCTCGCGGGAGGCTATCCCCAGGGCAGTAGAAGTTATTCAGTCGCCAGACTATTTCTATCGCCGTTCCCATCGTCTTATTTTCGATGTTATCCGGGACATGTTCCAGGATGACAGGGAGGTAGATGGCCTCACTGTCGCTGAAGAACTGGAATCCCGTGACCAGCTTTCCGAGGTCCAGGGAAGCCATTATATTGCTGAACTGGTCGATACCGTCCCTTCCTCTGCTAATGTTGAACACTACGCAGAAATTGTTAAAAAATATTACCTCCTGCGGGAACTTATCAATACTTGCAACGATGTTATTGAAGAATGCTATGATTCGGAGGAAGACGCCCGGGAATTAATCGATAAGGCTGAGGAGAAAATTTTTAGCCTCAGAGACGACCAGGTGACTGGCCGACTTGAACCGCTAAGTGAGATAATTAAGGATACTTTCGAAAGACTGGACGAAGCCTCTGAAAGAGATGGAGTAATCTCAGGACTAAAAACTGGCTACACCAAGCTGGACAACATGACCTCGGGCTTACACGAGGGACAGTTAATTATTATTGCCTCGCGTCCCGGCATGGGAAAAACCAGTTTTGCCCTGAACGTCGCTCAAAATGTTGCCCTGGGCGAGGACAAGCCGGTAGCAATCTTCAGTCTTGAGATGCTCAAACAGGACCTCTCTATGCGCTTTCTCTCCGCTGAGTCCCGGGTCCCATTCGGTAAGCTTCGTAGCGGTCGATTTTCCGACTCTGACTGGCAGCGAATCGCTAATGGTTTCGTTCGCCTTGGCGATGCACCCATATATATCGAGGATACTCCCAACCAGAACGTCCTTGATCTGAAAGCTAAGGCTCGCCGCTTAAAAGCTGAACATGACGTCTCCTTAATACTGCTCGACTACCTCCAGCTGATGTCCCCCGTTTCAGACGTTGACAGCCGGGTGCAGGCCCTCACACAGATTAGTCGTGGCCTTAAACAGCTGGCAATTGAACTGCAGGTTCCGGTCATATCACTTACCCAGTTAAACCGTGAAGTGGAAAGAAGGGGTGGAGATAAGCGGCCACAACTATCCGACCTCAGGGGCTCCGGAGCAATTGAACAGGATGCTGATGTCGTCGGCTTTTTATATCGCCCCTACTACTACACAGAAAATGAAGAGGACAAGGGTAACGCCGAACTCATTCTCGGCAAACAACGCAATGGCGCTACCGGGAAAATTCCCCTTATTTTTAACGCTGAATACATGCGTTTTGATTCGCGGAAGGACGAACCGGAACCGGTGGGATTTTGATCCCGCCGGATTCGTAAAACATGTTTGTCTGTGAAAGCTGCGGCTATACCTCCCCTGACTGGCTGGGCAGGTGCCCTTCCTGTAACCAATTTGATACTCTTCAAAAGTCTGAACCTGTTAAGAAAGAAAAAAATAGTTCTTTCGCTTCCCACGTTCTTGAATCTCAACCCTTAAGTGAAATCAAGGATTCCGGTTCTAAACGTCGTTACACCGGGATAAATGAACTTGACCGCGTTTTAGGTGGGGGGCTGGTGCCCGGTTCCGTTGTCCTGCTGGGCGGCGCTCCCGGCATAGGTAAGTCAACTCTGCTCCTGCAATGGGCTGAAAACTGGGATAAAGACGGTTCACCGGTTCTATACGTGAACGGAGAAGAATCAGGCAGTCAGGTCGCCCGCCGCGCCCGTAGAATTGGCGTCAAAGGAGATAGTCTGGAACTCTTAAACATAAATAAAATTGAAGCTCTGACCAACTGTATTGCGGAACGCAACCCCTCCCTTGTCTTTGTGGATTCGATTCAGACTGTTACCAGTGAAGATTCCAATGGCATGCCGGGCAGTGTTGGTCAGTTGAGAGCTGTTACTCAAAAAGTGGTGAGAACTGCAAAAAAACACGGTATTCCTTTTGTTCTGGTCGGTCACGTGACTAAAGAAGGTAAAATAGGTGGTCCGCGCCGGCTCGAGCACATGGTCGACACTGTGCTCTACTTTGATGATGCCCGCCGCGGTTACCGCCTGATTCGCAGTGTCAAAAATCGCTTCGGCCCCAGCGGTGAAATTGGTCTGTTCGAAATGACCGGCGAAGGCTTGAAGCCTATCTCTGACCCGGGCAGCTATTTTCGCAGTTCGGATCGCAGCGAAAGTGGCTGTGCCTTGACTGTTACCCTGGAGGGCAGCCGGCCGCTTCTTGTTGAGGTGCAGGCCCTGGTCGCTCCAACTCGCTATGGCACCCCGCAGCGCTCAACTACCGGTTATCCGGCCCGACGGCTCTATATGATGCTGGCTGTTCTTGAAAAAAAACTACAGCTTCCTCTCGGTGATCAGGACGTTTTTGTGAATGTTACCGGCGGTCTCTCGCTTGAGGACCCCGGTGCCGATTTCGCCGTCGCTCTCGCTGTGATGAGTAGTGCGCACGACTCCCCTTTGCCCTCTCAAACTGCTGCGACGGGCGAGGTCGGGCTGACCGGAGAAATACGTCCGCCCGCTCAAGCCGACCGGCGTATCAAAGAGTGTCGTCGTTTAAACTGCGAACCAGTTTTCATTGGTGGTAACCCGGATGACATAAAAAATTCGGACAACATTCATTGTTCCGGAACTATTGCTGAAGCGGCCAGGGTTCTGTTAAAATAAGGTTTGTATATACTTTAAGTGCTTGGAGAATATACAAAAGCTAACCCCGCCCATTCTTAGAAGGGGCGGGATTTTGGGGGGACTATTCATGGAGCTTATGCATAGGTCGGGCTAGTCAAATAGAGATTTGGAGACTGACCACACATTTTTTTGGTTTATATCTATAATAAAAATTATCTCTCATCAGGGTGAGCAATTATGAAATCACGTCTTTTTTTCGCTCTTTTTTTCGTACTTGTCGGGCTTATTTTAGGATTAACCACAGGCCAGCCCCTTTTGCTTGGTCTACTTGGTCTTGCAGTCGGGATCTATCTTGTTGTATTAGATTTAAATTTAAAGCGAGTCTCTTTTCGTCGCTTAATTGGGGGTAGTGTGGGCGGCGCTTCCGGTTTTCTGATTGGTATTGTTGCGATTCTCAGCCTTCTTCAGGCAATCACCTACTTCCGATTACCTCCCCTTGAATTAGAAGGCTCGCTCCTTGCAACTTTGGTTTTTGCCCTTTTTGCAACCACTTATGTTGGATTTTACCTGGGTATTCTTGCCGTAAAAAAAATGGAGAAGGGGGTTCAAGAGAGTCAGGAGCGAGCTTCCGAGATATCGCCCAAGCTTTTGGATACAAGTGTCATCATTGACGGCCGCATAGCTGAAATTATTGAAATTGGCTTTTTGGAAGGACAATTCATAGTTCCTAAGTTCATCATCAAAGAGATGCAAAATATGGCTGACAGCGGCGACCGCCTCAAGCGCGAGCGAGGACGGCGTGGTTTAGATATTCTTAATCGAATGCGAGCTGACTTACCGGTTGACATTGTTATTACGGATATTGATTACCCCCACATCGGCGAGGTGGATTCCAAGCTTGTCGCTGCCGCTGAGGAGTTGGGCGCAAAAATCGCTACTAATGACTTTAACCTCAATAAGGTGGCCAGCCTGGAGGGAGTCAAGGTTCTTAACATAAACGAGTTAAGTAATGCCGTGAAACCAGTTTATATCCCCGGCGAAACTTTTAAAATTGAAGTTATCAAGGAGGGCGAGGAAGATGAACAGGGGGTTGGCTACCTCGAAGACGGCACAATGGTGGTCGTCGAAGACGGTAAAAATCACGTCGGTGACACGATTCAAGTCACCGTAACCAGTGTGATTCAAACCAGCGCCGGCCGTATGATTTTTACCGAAGCCGGGAAATTAGAAGAGTAGGCAAGATCAGTTTTTTGTAACAACAAGTTTTGAGGCGAAATAATATGTTTGCCGGTTTACTGCTGGCCGCTGGTCGCGGTCGCCGTTTTGACGGGGAGAAGCCGAAACAATTTGTCGAGTTAAATGGTCATCCAGTAATAGAACACTCCGTTAGACTGTTCGAGCAGACCCCGGAGATGGCGGCCTACGGTATATTGACTTTACCCGAGTGGCAGTCCCGACTTCAGACTATTATTTCTGACCTCTCTGCTGACAAGTGTAAGTTTGTCTCTCCCGGCGGTCAGACACGCAGAGAATCGGTTGCAGTTGGCCTGCAAGAGCTTCACGATTGTTTGGCTCGCCAACCAAGGGTTGTTGCGGTCCACGATAGTGCTCGCCCCGCGGTTCCCGGCAGCCACTTGCTGCAGCTGCTCGAATCTTTTGAACAGACTAAAAGCAATGTAAAAGGGGTAATTCCCGGTCTGCCTGTGCGAGATACTATCAAGCGAGTGCGGCTGGCTGATGACTCTGCTTACGTTAGAGAGACGCTGCCCCGGGAGCAATTACGCCGGGTTCAGACACCGCAGCTTTTTGACTTCAACTTCTTGTTTCACATCCACGAAAAATGGGCCGGACCGGAGCCAACCGACGACGCAATGATGGTCGAACAAAATGGGGGAGAGGTGGTTGTCATCCCTGGCCTGCGAGAAAATGTTAAGCTAACTTTCCCCGAAGATTTAGAGCTACTTAAAGACAATCTTTTAAAACTTAAACAAAACGGAGATCTTGATGCAAATTAGAACAGGCAGTGGTTGGGACCGCCACCGGCTTAAAACAGGTGAAAACTTAAAACTGGCCGGGGTCCAAATTGACTGCGGTTACAGCGCCGTCGGACACAGCGACGCCGATGCACCCTTGCACGCCCTGATTGACGCCCTGCTGGGAGCCGCCGGCCTTGGTGATATCGGAATGCATTTTCCACCGGGGGAGAGACGCTGGAAAGACGCTTCCTCTCTTGATTTGCTCGGTCAAATCGTGGAATTGTTACAACAGAAGCAATGGCAGGTGGTTAACGTTGATTTGACGATAATATTTGAGCCGGCCAAACTGAGTTCTTTTAGATCTGAGATGGAAGAAAATATCGCACAATTAATACCCGGAGTTGAGTCAGTTAACGTTAAGTTCAAAAGCGCCGAAGGTTTAGGACCGGTTGGCAAAAATGAAGCAGTAGATGCTCTGGCTTCCGTCTTAATCAAAAACTTTAAAATATGAATTTTCTCTATATAACCCTAAACGTAAGTGTTTAGCGTCCTCAGGATTATTGCGGGAACGTATGACGTCCCAGGGCTTGAACCCACGATCGTCATTGCGGGCTTGACCCGCAATCCATTTGAAGTTCGGTATTCGGTAATCGGTTTTGACGTCACTGAATACTGATTACCGATTACTGTTT
>CAZMIT010000066.1:0-7034 GCA_964566495.1 uncultured bacterium
TGTTGTTGTCGATGATCCCCACTACATTGAAAAAGCGGGCGAACACATAAACCAGGAAGTACCCGAAACTGGCGAGGAGGCCAAGGTTGTCTGTGGCCCTTATTATACGGAAGAAGGAACGATAAATTACGCCTCCCGTCCGCCATCGTGGATGGCTTACTGGAACAACTCCGAGGCGATGAACGAGGCGTTTGACCGTTATATCTTTGGGGAACCACGCTTGAAAGAGACCTCTTATGTGGTTATGGGGAACATAGTTTTAGATCGCGACTTTTTCAGTCGTGTTCCTCTTGACCCTGGTTGCCACCGGGGGGAAGACATGGATTGGCTGATTAACTCACGGGTTTTTGGCTATCGATTTTACATGGACCGAGATTTGCGCGTTCAGCACCAGCCTCCCCCGCGGGGATATCCGCTCTGGAAACTGGTTCGGCTGGACATTGAACGCTTTCTATACGACAGAAAGAAAGTCCGTCAGATGGAGGAGAAACTGAATATTCCTGCCACTTATTTTGAACCTTGGCCGGGCGAGTTTCTCAAGGACGACCTGGAGGATCGTATTTATAGGACAAACATGATGCTGTCTCAGCATTTTATGGTTGAGGGGGACAAGGCCTCAGTTGAAGGCTGCATGGACAACATTTACTACGGTCGTCACGAATATGATCCAGGCAACCCCTTGAAGCAGTTACAGACGTTTCAGAACCGCTGGGAGCGTCTGATGGATTATGTTGAAGATAACCGCCAGGAGTTGCAGCAAGTGGTCTGGTCCTAACCGTGCGTCGACGAAGCCAGATGCGGATCGGCCCGCGTGAGACGACACCGATGGTCCGAAATCTGCTGGTTATCAATGCAATAATATTTTTGCTGCAGATGACTCTCCCCCGCTTTGGACTGGTTATTGGCGGTACGCTGGAGCGTCCGGTGCTTCATCCTTTTGGTGAATTCCTGGCCCTGGTCCCTGAAAATTTAGTGACCCGGGGATTTCTCTGGCAGCTTGTCACCTACCAGTTTTTACACGGCGGTATATTTCACATCCTAATTAATATGCTGGTGCTCTGGATGTTTGGAGTGGAGCTGGAAAAAGTCTGGGGTGCAGCGGGGTTCCTTCGGTTTTATCTGCTCTGTGGAATTGTCGCCGGCCTGGGAATGGTAATTTTCAGTTATGGTCGAATACCCGTGGTTGGAGCTTCCGGGTCAATCTTTGGTTTGCTGGGAGCTTTTGCGCTTTACTGGCCCGACCGCATGGTTTTTATCTGGGGCATAGTTCCAATCAAGATCAAGCATTTTGTTTTGATTGTTGGTCTATTTACTCTGATCGCCGGTTTTTCCGAGGCGCAAACCGGTGTCGCCCACCTGGCTCACCTGTTTGGACTTTTAATGGGGCTTTTTTACTGTTGGAAGCTCGACCCGAAGAAACCTTTATTGGCGCCTTTATACGACTATTTTAAGTCTCGCAAGCACAAAAAGAAACGGGAACAGTGGCATCAACACGAACAAGAGAAGCAGGAGCTGTTGCGTCAGGCGGACGAACTTCTAGATAAGATGGAGCGGTTGGGCTGGGAAAAACTTTCGGCCGAAGAGCAGCGCAAGATTCAGGAAATAAGCGAAAAATTATCTGAGCACGATATGTTTAACTAAAACAGGTAAAAAATTATGTGTTAGGCAGCTTAAGTTTTGGAATGATTTTGGCTGGAAAAGGGAACCTCAGGAGTAGGATACCACCAGTCCCCGGGCTCAAAATCCTCTTCAAGGGTGCCGTGAAAATCAGAACCGCCAGTTACGGTGAGCTCGTATTGATTGGCGAGTTTTAAGTAATGCCGGGTGGTTTCACTATCGAACTCATGGTGATAACACTCCAGCCCATCCAAGCCTTTTTCTACCATCAAAGGGAGCACGTCGTCGTTTTGAGTGTAGTAGGGGTGGGCCCAGACCGTGTGCCCCCCCGCTTGTTTTAACAGATTGATGATTTTTTCTGGTGAGTGTCGGGGTTTGGCGGCATAAGCGGCCCGCTCTTCGCCAATGTACTTGTCAAAAGCTTCCTCAATCGTTTTAACATGGTCGTATTTTTTTAAGGCGCTGGCGATGTGAACGCGACCGACTGACTCACCGCTTGATTCCCCGCTTACAGCACTGTAGGGGAGGTCGATACTGAAGTTGGAGCGGAGCCGGTGAAGAATTTTCTCGGCCCGAGCTATCCGGGCCTGTCGGATACCGACAAGGTAATCGCGCAGGGTTTCATTTTTCCAGTCAATTCCGTAGCCCAGCAGGTGGACGGAGTAGTATTTTCCGTCGGAAAAATTAACAAAGGCTTCCAGCTCAACGCCAGGTAGGAAGTGACAGGCGTAGTCCTCCGCCGCCTCGGCAGCTTCCGGTAACCCCTGCACGGTGTCGTGGTCGGTTATAGAAACAACTTCCAGATCGTTTTCAACTGACATCTGTAGCAGCTTCTTCGGCGAAAAACGTCCGTCGCTGTGGTAGGTGTGCAGGTGCAGGTCGGCTTTTAAAAAGTGGTCGTGATCGTAACTGATCAGGTAATTTTTCATAGCCAAAAAGTGTAATTTTCCTGCGCCCAAAAAGCAAGGATGTTGTCTGGGAGGAGAAGTGTTATAATATAGAAATCAAAGGAGGCAAGCTATGTTAGATCACCTGGCTAAACTCGGCCGCAATTTTCGTCACTCCGTGGAGCGGCTGGGACGATTTGGTCGCTTCTCCGGCAAAATGGCAATTTATCTGTTTATACCGCCGGTGAAAATTGGTCGAATAATACAGCGAATTCATTTCATTGGTGCGCGTTCCCTCTGGCTGATTGTTTTAATTTCTGCCTTCACCGGGGCCGTGATGGGGCTTCACGGGCAGCAGACTTTAGCTCAGTTCGGCGCCGCCGCTCAGGTGGGGACGCTGGTTGCAGCCTCCCTGTTAAGGGAACTGGGTCCCGTGGTTTGTGCCCTGATGGTGGCCGGTCGGGCCGGCTCGTCGATTACGTCTGAACTGGGCGTGATGCGCATAACCGAACAGTTTGACGCCCTGAAAATCATGAATTTAAATCCGTTCCGCTATTTTATGGCACCGATTCTACTGGCCTTTGTTATTTCCGTATTTCTGCTAACTGCGATTTTTAACTTAGTCGGCATTTTTGCCGGTTTTGTTGTTAGCGGCGGTCTGCTCGGCGTCAGTTACGGCAGTTATTTCGGTGGTATTATTGATTTCGTTGTCTTCTCAGACATCTATTTTGGTTCTATAAAGGCGCTTGTATTTGGTGCCCTTATCGCCTGGGTGAGTTGCTATAAGGGCTACTACACCGGTAAAGGTGCCGAAGGAGTGGGAGCTGCCTCAACTGAGGCGGTCGTCCTGGCCAGCGTTTTAATCCTCGCTTTTAACTATGTTATGACCTCCTTGATGTGGTGATATATAATGATTGAAGTGCGGGCCCTGGAAAAGTCTATGGCCGGGGAGACGGTCTTAAATGGCGTTGATTTTTCCGTTGAAGAAGGGGAGATGATTGCTCTGCTGGGAGCCAGTGGTGCCGGCAAGTCAGTTTTATTAAGGACAATTACCGGTCTCATGTATCCAGACGCCGGCGAGGTGCTGCTTGACGGAAAAAACGTCCACAACTTACGCGGAAAAAAGCTGGCTGATTTGAGAGATTCTATCGGCATGCTGTTCCAGAACGGAGCGCTTTTCGATTCAATGAGCGTCTATGAAAACCTCGCCTTTCCGTTGCGTGAGAAAACCATGTTAAGTCGTGCTGAAATAGAGGAGCGGGTATTTGAACATCTGGCCCGGGTGGAGATGCAGGAGGCGGCTGAAAAATATCCCTCGGAACTCAGTGGTGGAATGCAGAAAAGAGCAGCCCTGGCTCGCACTCTGGTCAGCAGTCCCGAAGTTATATTTTTTGATGAGCCTACCACGGGACTGGACCCCTTGATCGGCAACTCAATTCTACGTTTGATCTGTAATCTGCATCGGGAGTATGGCTTTACCGCTGTCATTGTTACACACAGTTTTCAAAAAGTATTTCAAATTGTGCATAAAGTCGCTATGGTACATAATGGCGAAATAGTTGCTTATACCACCCCGGAGGAGTTTATGAATTCTGATATACCGGTTGTGAAAAAATTTGTAAAAGAGGCCCTTGAAGGGCCGCTGGAGGAGATGAGTGATGAAACGCAAGGTTGATATCGTGGTTGGAGTTTTCTTGATTATTGGACTGGCCTGTCTGGCCTACCTTTCAATAACCTTTGGAGAAGTAGATTTTTTAGGACGGGACCAATACGATGTAACGGCTGTGTTTTCTGATGTCAGTGGGCTGCAGGTAAACACTGGCGTTGAGATGTCCGGCGTTAAAATTGGCCGAGTTGTTGAGATTGAGCTCAAGGATTATCGAGCCCATGTTCGCATGCGGATTGATAATGACGTCGATCTGCCGGACCCTGGAACCGAGGCCCGGATAGTTACCGAGGGTCTGTTGGGAGAGCGCTATATAGCAATTACTCCCGGTCACGGTCGAGATGATATTCCCAAGGACGGCACTGGTGAAATAGTTGAGACCCAGCCGCCGTTATTAATAGAGGATCTACTCTCACGCTTCCTGTTTGGGGAGGATGATTTTGAGCTATGAAAAAAATTCTCCTGGTCTTTGTCTTGACCCTGTTTATTTTCACTGGTGTGGAATCAGCCCAAGCCCTTTCGCCCGCCGAGTTTGTCGAGGGAAAAATTGACGAAGTGCTGGCTATTCTTGGTGACACTGACCCGGTTGACGCTATCCAGTCTGACACCGTCCAGGAGCGATTGATTGAGACGCTGGAGGATGATTTTGATTTTGAGGAGATGACCCTGCGAACCCTGGGTCCTTACGCCCGGGAAATAACCGACGAGCAGCTTGATGAAATGATTGATCTCTTTAGCGAGCTGCTGAAGGAAGTTTATGTTGACAGGCTAACCGGTGATCTGGCCGATGTTGATGGGGTTTATGAAATTCGCTCTATCGAGATCGACGAGGTCGAGACCCGTCGCGAGGGGACCTATGCCCGTGTTAGTTCTGTTGCTAATCTTTCCTGGGACGACGAGGATTTTCAGGCCCGGATTGCCTATTATCTAATCAAAAGGGACAACTGGAAAATCTACGATTTTGAAGTGGAAGGTATTAGCCTGATCCGTAACTACCGACGGCAGTTTGAAAACATACTGTTTCGCCAGTCAATAGATGAGCTCTTAGAATTATTGAGAAAACAGATTGAGAGCGAGGAAATCCCCGACGAGATTATGCCAGAATTTAATTAAGTTTCACTCTGAGGTGTCAGTCAATTAAAACTAAATTTATTGCGTTAATTTTATCAATTTTACTTTTAGCTTTAGCAGCAGTGGTCCCCGCTGCTGCCCGTTCTCGGCGGGAGAGAGATTATAGTGACCCGTTTGCGGACGACCCGGATCTCGAAGACCGAGAAATAATTTCCGACCCGCTGGAGCCTGTAAACCGGCGTATTTTTGCCTTCAACGATCGTTTTTATACCTATGTGGCCGATCCGGTGACCCGGGGTTATGAGACTGTGACGCCCCGACCGGTGCGTCGCTCCATTGGCAATTTTTTCAACAACCTGCGCGAACCCTTTCATTTTGTAAACTCAATACTCCAGGGCCGTGGCGATGACGCTCATCATGCCTTCGGACGATTTGTCGTTAATACAACCTTTGGTGTTGGTGGTCTGATTGACGTTGCCGGCGAGCATCTGGAACAGCGGCCCAGAAATTTTAACCAGACCCTGGCCACCTGGGGGGTGGGAGACGGATTTTACATAGTACTTCCCGTCGCCGGTCCCTCGTCCTTGCGCGACAGCAGTGGCAGCCTGGTCGACTCCTTTATGCACCCTCTTTACTACCAGGAAGTTGAGGTCGCTGCTGCCGGACGGACGCTGGAGGGGGTAAACACG
This sequence comes from uncultured bacterium, assembly GCA_964566495.1. Classification (GTDB taxonomy): domain Bacteria; phylum T1Sed10-126; class T1Sed10-126; order T1Sed10-126; family T1Sed10-126; genus T1Sed10-126. The sequence goes on from CAZMIT010000066.1 coordinate 5,931, forward strand.
GCCCGACCCTATCTGCGCGAGTATGAAAATCTGAAGCGTTTTGCTCTTGATCCTTATATAGCGGTGAAGGACGTTTATGAGCGAACAGGGGGCGTGATTGAATAAATTTTAATGTGAAAAAATTCACCTTGATTTTGAAGGTTTTTTAATTTACTCTGTAGGTAGATTAAAAAAACAACAGGGAGACAGGCTGATGTTTTTCCCCGGGCGCAGACACTTAACTTTTTTTATGCTAAGCGTATTTCTACTGGCAATTGCATTACCCTCCGGCCTCTGGGGTGAGATGCATCTCTCTTACTTGAGTGGTGATGCCGAAACGCGTCCGGCCGATGAAACCGAGTGGAGGGCCCTGGAAGAAGGCGAGTCTATTCCCCGCGAATCGCAGATAAAAACTGAAGTTGATTCCTACCTCGAATTAGAACTTGAAGAAGAAAAATCCACATTACAGTTGAATGAAACTTCCGGCGTTAACCTACCAGAACCCGGTGAACCTATTAAACTTAACTATGGCTCCGTGGCGGCCCGAGTTGATACGGAAGCCCTGGAAAGAGAGTTTGAACTGCGGACACCGAACGCTGTCATTGGTGTGCGCGGAACGGAGTTTCAGGTCGCTTATGAACTGGAGCAGGAGAGCTGGGCGGCCGTCGAGAGCGGGGCAGTGGAAGTTTCCGCCTCGCCCGGAGAGCAGCTGAGCGCCGGCGAGGGGGGCGAGGTTAGATTTGACCCGGAGACTGACGAGACAGTTGTTTCCCGTTTGGACGAGCCGCGCCAGGAGCTTGTGCTTACCTGGCAGCACTGGCGTGAGAGCCGCGGAGTTGAACAGTTGCAGGCGGAACTGGCTGAACTAAAAACTGAAATTGATAGACTGGAACAACGCCTTGACAAACCTTTACCGCCCGAGTTTGATCCGGCCCCGCTCGAGCGCGAGCTGCAGCAGTTACGTCAGCGGAAGGATAGGTTGGAGAGACAACTTGCCGACCGTGAAGAAAGTTACGAGCGGTTCCGGGAACAATACATAGACTACCGTTATGAACTGGAAGAAAAACGTGAAGATTTCATCCAGCAGCGTAAACAGGCGCTGGATGATTTTATCGAGGAACGTGA
>CAZMIT010000067.1:0-7026 GCA_964566495.1 uncultured bacterium
TCTTCAATATTAGCGGCAATTGAGGTAAGTTTTTCAACTGAGGTAAGCTGAGCCGTCTGACTCATAAATTCATCCTGGTCCATGGGGTCCATGGGGTCCTGGTGTTTCAACTGTTCAAGCATCAGATTCATAAATTCACTCGGACCTTCTTGATCCGAGACAGCAGAAAGGCGCTGCTGGGCTGACGTTCCCCCCTGGCCGGCTGCGGCTTCTCCAATTCCTAAGGGCATCTTAAACACTCCTCACAATTATCAATCCTCCCTGGGAATTTCTTCCAGGCCATCCTTGGCCTGAACTTTCACCTGAAAACTCTACTGAAATTATCGGCTTCAGCAGGCAAAACATTTAACAAAATAAGACAAAAATCTAACAAATTTTTGAGCAAATATTTTCCTTACCGATAAATTAAGCGATTAACTCTATTGTGCTGTAATCTGGCAGCACCTGTGAGCGCCTGTCGGCCGTCTCCTCGCCCTCTTCAGCCTCGCCGGAGCCGGAACCAGAGTCCGCTTGGTTACCGCCAGAGAGCTCTTCATTCAAAAACCAGTCTTCAAAGTCGGAGCTATCGTCAGTCTCCATGTTAGTTATATTTAGCTCGTCAACTTCCAGACCTATATTCTGTAGAGAGCGCTGCAGGTCGCGCATATTATTGTGTAGTTTGTCCTCAACTTCTTCGTTTTCCACCTGGAACCGGGCGCCAACTTTTTCTCCCTCCAGAGCCACCTCAAGCTTTACCTCACCGAGTTCTTCCGGTTCAAGCTGCAGTCGCATCGACTGTTTTCCCTCTTCCAGCAGGGTCTTAGCTTTATCCGTAAGCTGTTTGATCAACTCCTGGGCTTCGACAATTCTTTCCCGGTTGGCTGCCTGGTCGACATAAGAGGATACAGATTGTTCGGCCCTGCCCTCGTTCTGACTGCTGTATTCCATCATCGTTTCGCCACCATTTCCCGTGTTAGCCTCGCCCTGTTCGCCGCCTGCAAACTGGTCCGACTGGGCGGCGTTCGACTCATATTCCAGCAGCTCCTCAAAATGTTTCTCACTGGCCTCATTTTGCGGCTCCGGGTCCGGGGCTCTTTGAGTATTTGTTTTGTCTTGATTTTCACCGGCATTAACCTGCACTTCGGCGGCTGAAGTCCGAGTAACCGCGCTGCTAATCTCTTCAACCGAAGCCTCCGAAGCATCAAAAGAAGCGGCCTCGACTCGATCAACTGATACATCGTTACTAATTTGTTCAACCAGGTTCTGGACAGTGGCAGAAGAATTTTTAACGGCCGAATCGTCCTGCGGGCGAACCACTTGATGCTGGCTGACTGCTGACTGCGCGGACGCCTCATCTGTGCTAGCCTCAGCCGGCGCCGATGCGGCTTTATTTTGATTTTCCTGGCGATTCGTTTCATATTTAAATTGCTCAGGAGTCTCCTCAGAATCGTCTGTTTCCTCCTGAGCGGCGGCGTTTTGAGATGATTTATTCTTTTCTTTATCTTTCTTTTTTTCTAATTCAGACGAGCGTTTAGATTTTTCCGTCTCTTTATCCTCCGCCTCTCTCTGGGCCTCGTTTTCCCGATCTGCTTCGCTCGCATCATCTTCACTCTTTTCACTCTCATCCACGGCGCTTTTTATTGACTCGTCATCGTCAGCAGAAGATTCAGCTTTTTCTTCCTCATCTGTGTTCTCAGTTTTTTCATCCTCCGCTTTTTCCGCCGCTTCCTCGCCGGCGACGGTTTTTTCATCATCGCCGCCAGAGGACTCTTTATTTTCTCCAGCTTCCGCCGAGCCAGCCTCATCCGCCTCCTCACTGTTGAATGCTTCGTTTTCTTCATTTTCCTGCTTTTCCTCAGTCGAGTCCGAGGATTCGGACGACATTTTTTCAGCAATGGCATCCGCCACTTCCGAGTCCTCAAGCTGTTCGGCAATATCTTCCAACATCTCCTGCATCTGCAGGTCGGGCAGACTCAGCTCTTCAGCCTCCCCGGACAATTCAGAAATTTTATCGGATAATTCTTGCAAATCTGCCTCGATTTGTTTTAACTTCTCGGCCACAGCCTCGGGATCAAACTTGTCTGCCGACAACTCTTTTTGCAGTTGCTCTATATTTTCTTGTATCTTTTCCAGCTGGGCTAATGCATCCTGGCGACGCTCCGCAAAGCGTTCAAAAAATTGGTCGATTTGTTCCTCATCTACCCCCAGCTCTTCAAGCACATCTCTGCTGATTTCCTCTAAAAATTCGCGTGCTTTTTCATCAAATTCTTCCATTGCATCAGTAAATCCGTCGAGAAGCTCCTCCAGTTCGACCAGTAGCTCCCCCTTCTCTTTCAGGGCCTCTTCGTCAAGTTCTGCTATTTCCTGGAATAAGTCTCCGAGGAGCTCGAACAAAAACCCCGGCTGAAGTTTCAAATCATCCGTATCTATCTCCTGCAGTTCTTCTATTAGTCGGACTACATCTTCCCGATCTTCGGCCTCTTCCAGGTTAATTTCGCCCTCACGAATTTTTTCCAATGTCTCTTTACTTTCTTCAGAAAGCTGTTGCTTGAGTTCAGCGTAATCTGCTGAATCGAGATCGGCCAATTCTTTTAACTCTTCAGCAGATTCCGACTCCGCCTCTTCAGTCTGCGCAAAGAAAAAGTCAAACCCTCCGGCCTCAGCTCCAGCGGCGCTTTCGCTACTATCCTCACGACAATCTTCAAACTCTTTTCTTGACGTTTGCTGGTCCCGTTCGCGACGTTCTTCAATTTTTTCAGGTTGAAAAAATTCGGCGAAGGAATCTTCCTGGGAGAGATTGCTAAACCGCTGCGGCAGTTTGGCGGCAAATATATTTATAAAGCTGGAAGAGTCAGTGCCCGCAGGTGGGGAACCGGGGTGAGAATTGGATAAATTTTCGATACTCTGGTCCGCCCGACCGACAGCGGGGTTTAGTAGCCTATCTACAACGTTCAATTTGATAACTCCTGGTCCATTAAAATGGTGTATTAGTGTGGTTGTCTGTTAGAAGTGTCGACAGGGGAGGAATTAAGCTTTAACTGTTTAAATCTCGGATTGGCACCGGGGGGCGCTAAACAAATTCGTGGGGAAGTTCTTCTCAGGTCTCTAATCAGGGATAGTTGGCAAGTTTGCGGGTAATAACCGCGACACGTTCAGCATCCATCTCGGAGAGGATAATACTGGCGTTCATCTGCTCCATTTCCTGTATGACCGCGATCAGAACGGGGTCCTCCTCTATTTCGGCAAGACGGGCGGCAGCTTCATCCGGTGGCATACCCTGGTAGAGGTCAGCCAGGTAAGCGTAACGGTCCTGGTCAGTTTCAAAACGCTGCCGTCTTTGAGCCAGGGCCCGCTCTCTTTCTTCCATCTCCTCCTCCAGGGCGTTAACGGCCTCGATTCGCTGTTCGAGCTCTGTTCTCTCCTCCGCCAGCACCTGCCGCTGTTGTTCCAGTTCGGCAAGTCGCTGCTCAATACTGGCTTCCTGGCGGCGCAGTTGTTCAGCCCGGCGCTCCTGCTCAGTAATCGGGTCATGAATCAAAAAGTCACGAATTACAGGTATATCCTCGACAAACTCGTAGAACATCGTCTCAGCATCGATTAACTCCATGCGATCAAGCATGTAAACTCCACCGGCAACCAGGGAGCAAAGCACGAGAAATAGCAAAATTGCGACGGAAGACTGACCCGACTGGTTGCGAAATAGTTGCAATTTAATCACCCTGTTTATCGGTATTCGGTTATCGGTTATCGGTATTCGGCGGTGGGTTGTTGGTGTTGAAGTTACTGATTACCGACTACCGAATACTGATTACCGCTCACAGGCTCACCTGACTCACTCTCTTTTTAATTGTCGGTATTTATCCAGGACCTGTTTAACATAATTTTCAGTTTCCCGGAAAGGCGGCACGCCCCCGTAGTCCCGGACCGCCCGGGGACCGGCGTTGTAGGCAGCCAGCGCCTCCTCCAGGTCGTCAAAACGGTCCATCATCATCCCCAGGTATTGAACCCCACCGGCGATATTTTCATCTGTTTCATCAGGATTTACACCAAGTTCAGCCGCCGTATCGGGCATAAGTTGCATCAGTCCACGGGCGCCGGCATGACTGACGGCATTCTGATTGAAACCTGATTCAACATCAATAACGGCGCGGATCAATTCCTCATCAACCCCCTCGCGGGTACTGGCCTGTTCAATCAAGGAATTAATGTCATCAGCTTCTGGAATTTTTTGAGCCAGGGTTTCGGAAAAATCATCTGCTGGCTCTCTACCCTGGAGATCGGGTTCGCTATTTGTCTGCACAAGGTCACGGGACATATTCTTGATTTGAGATATTTCTTCTTGCAATCGGGAAAACCGCTGGAGAATACTGTTTATTTCATTAATCACCGGTATCCCTGCTCTTGTAGATATTTACGATAATGCTGGCGATTGGCGATTTCATTGTTTTCCTCCAGCTCCTGGCGGCGCATATCCTCTTTAAACTCCTCCAGGTCCCGCTCCTTTAGATTTTCCATCACCTGTCTATTCTGAGAGGCTTCAATCAACCGCTCGCGTTGTTCTTCAAGCTTCTCCTCCCACTTTTCAATCACTTTCTGCTGTTCAGCAATTTTATTTTCCAACATAGCTGCGTATTCCCGTGTCTGCAAGAAATCCTCGACAGACCTGGTTTCCTTCTGTCTTTCACGAAAATCAGAAAACATCCTCTCCATTCGAGACTGCAGATCGTCCAGCTTCCGCTTCTCCTGTATAAGCCGCTGTTGAATTCGGCCAAACTCCGCCTTCTCCCTGTTTTCCTCCATTTCTCGGACGTCGAGAATCCGCTGATAACGAAACTGAAAAGACATTCATCCAAACCCCTAATTGATAATTATTCTTCTGCCGCTTCCTCTTCCTCAAAGATAGCTCGTAATCGCCCCACAGCTTCCTCATATTCCGTCGTCTCCCAGATCCCTTGCTGCAGAAAATCATTGATTGAATCAATATGGTCGAGAGCGTAGTCAATTTTCGGGTTGCTCCCCCTCTCGTAGGCACCAATATTAATCAAGTCCTCGGCGTCCCGATAAGTAGAGACTGTTTCTTTCAATTTATTAGAAGCCTGCTGATGTTCATCGGAAGTCACATCAACCATAACCCGGCTAACACTCTCCAAAACGTCAACAGCTGGATAATGGTTCTGAGTTGCAAGCTCGCGAGTCAAGGTTATGTGCCCGTCAAGAATACCCCGGACGGCGTCAGAAATCGGTTCGTTCATATCGTCCCCTTCAACAAGCACAGAATATATGCCGGTGATGGTCCCGTCTTTGCCGGCACCGCTGCGTTCAAGTAGTCGGGGGAGCATGGTAAAAACGGAAGGTGGGAAGGCACGATTAGCAGGAGGTTCTTCGCGAGCCAGACCGATTGATCGCTGGGCCCAGGCAACGCGGGTTACTGAGTCCATCATCAACATAACGTCTTTCCCCTGGTCGCGAAAATACTCGGCAATAGTAGTTGCAATAAAGGCACAACGTTTGCGCAGCAGTGGCGGTTCGTCGCTGGTTGCAACAACAAGAACGGTCTTCTTGCGAGTTTCCCGGTCAAGGTTTTTAACAATGAAATCCCTAACTTCACGACGGCGCTCACCAACCAGGGCAACAACGTTAATATCGGCAGCCGTATAACGGGCGATCATGCCAAGCAGTGTACTTTTACCAACCCCACTGCCGCTAAATATCCCAATCCGCTGGCCCCGCCCGAGAGTCAAACAGCCATCAATTGCTCGTACCCCCGTGGGAAGAGGTTCAGTAACACGTTGGCGATGGAGACTGGAAGGCGGGTCACGATAGACGGGCAAACGCTCGCCACCGGTAAAGGGAGGACCGGCGTCCAGGGGCTGCCCACAACCATCAACAACTCGGCCAAGCATCTGTTCACCGGCGTTGATTTGAAAAGATTCGCCGCTTGAAATAACAACGCTCCGACTGGAAATTCCCTGCATTTCGCCAACCGGCATGAGAGAAAGGACGTCGTCCTGAATTCCCACGACTTCAGCCTGGATCGTGGAACCGTCATCCCTTTCTATCCAGCACAAGTCCCCCATTGAGGCGGGCGGACCAATAGATTTCACGATAACGCCCTCAACCTCTCTTACGCGACCGAGTACCCGAAAGTCGGAAGATTCTTCCCATACTTGCCTGGCCTGTTCGTCTAAACTATCAAGCGTTTTTTTAACCATTGCCTCATTCCCACCACTTTAAAGCGATTTGACTAACTGGTCGGCCAGGTGATCCAGTTGCCCGCGAATGCTCCCGTCGAAATCACCAAACTGGGTCTTAATCCGACATCCACCGCGATCCATGTTTTCGTTCGGGGAAACAGTTATTTCTTCAAGACTGGGGTGTTCTTCCACGTAATCGTCAATAATTTCACGAATTCGCCGGCAATCTTCAGGATTAAGAACCAGGGTAATTTCCTTAACGTCCCGGATCTCTTCGAGCATTGCTTCGATCACGCGAGAGGCGGCGTCAGAGTCAAGCTCAATACTGCTTCGCAGCACCTTCTCAGCAAAACTGGCCGCTAAATTTATCAATTCCTCTTCATGTTTTTCAATGAAGGCATGTCTTTCCCGCCGCGCTTCGTTGAGAATATCTTCGCTATGCTCCAGCATTTCAGCAGTTTCCTGGCGAGCTTTTTCCCAGCCCTCCTCATAACCGTCGTCATACCCCTCATCCCGGGCATCTTCAACTTCGGCCTCGCGGTTATTAATTATCTCCCGGGCTTCCTCCTCTGCCTGCTGTTTAATTTCCTCGGCTTGCTGGCGGGCGTTTTCAACTATTTCTTCCGCATCCTCTTTTGCCTGGCCCCTTTTTTGCTCTATTTTGGTCTGGATTTCCTGCAGTTCCGAACGAGCTTCGCTAATTTTTTGCTTCAAGCTTTTCAGAACGTTACCGGCAAACTTTTCCTCCGGCCCTAAATCAGTCAGGACAAGCCGCGTCGTGTCCTCCTTGATCTGGTTAGATTTATAGACTTTATCAGGCAATAATTTCCTCGTCTCCTCCGCGGGCCACCAC
>CAZMIT010000068.1:0-6837 GCA_964566495.1 uncultured bacterium
CAACCAAAGTTATGGAGCGGCACCTGGAAACCTGTGTTCGTGACGCCATGCGCTCCGAAGATCCCTACGACGAACGCGAGAAAGTTGAGGAATTCATCGAGGCGCTGAAGAAATTTTTGAAATAGCTTGAACGATAACCGTTTAAAATTCAAGATGGATTCCGGCTCGGGGGCCGGAATGACGTCAAGTTCAAGAGCATGAGCGAGATTATGAGCACTTAATGAATTTGAATTAGCTTTCAGCTTTTGGCTTTGAGCCTTAAGCTGGTGTTTCCCGGCTCGGGGGCCGGAATGACGTCAAATTCAAGAGCGACCTTGACCTAACGGTCGTCATTGCGGGCTTGACCCGCAATCCATTTTTACGGTTTTGATCTAATAATAAACACCCATATGTAAACGAGATGGTAGAAAAAGAAATCTTGAGAAAATTAGGAAGTGGTTATACCAATGAGCGAAAATAGTATAGAAAAAAATCAGTTTCCGGTGCGAGGTATGAGCTGTGCCTCCTGTGCCAAGTCGATTGAAGACACCGTTGGCTCTGCTTCGGGGGTGGAATCGGCCTCCGTCAACTTTGCCGCCGAGCGGTTGACGGTGGAGTATGACCCCGACGAACTTGACGTAGAGGACATTGCCGAGCTGGTCAACTCCGCCGGTTATGAGCTGGTAGTCGAGGCTGAGGACGAGAAGCAGGAGGAAGAACGAGAGGTGGAACTGGAAATTGATGGTATGAGCTGTGCCTCCTGCGCCGCCTCGATTGAGTCGGCGCTGGGAGAGCTCGAGGGGGTGCGCGAGGCCAACGTAAATTTTGCCGCCGAGCAGGCCCATGTTGTCGCCGGTCCCGACGTAACGACGGCTCAACTGGTTGCCGCCGTCGAGGACAGTGGCTACGAGGCAAGCCCCCGTGGTGGCGCCGACAAAGGTGAGCAGAGCACCGAGGAGGAAAGCCACGCCAAAAAAGTTCTTAACGACATGTTGCTGGCCGGTTTCCTTATGCTCCCTATATTTGCGATGATGATCCCGAACATATTTTTCAGCGACTGGCTGGCCGAAAGCATTTTTGCCCGGCCCGTCTACGACTGGGTTATGCTGGTTTCAGCAACGTTAATAATCCTGATCCCCGGCCGGGAAACTCTCGCTTCGGCCTGGAAAAGTAGTCGTAACCTCCACCCGAACATGGACGTGCTGATCGCAATTGGTTCGCTGGCCGCTTTCTCCACCGGTATTCTTACCTTACTTGGTTTGCCTGTGCTCAATTACGCCGGAATTGGCGGGATGATCATGGCTTTTCACCTGATCGGACGTTACGTTGAGAGCCGCTCCCGCGGCCGGGCCTCGCAAGCAATTCAGAAGTTGCTGGAGATGGAAGCGGAGACGGCCCGGGTCGAAGTGGACGGTCGTGAGGTTGAGGTTCCCGTTGAAGAAGTAGAAGAAGGGGACCTGATGATAATCAAGCCGGGGGAGAAGATTCCCACCGACGGTGTTGTTGTCGAAGGGGAGTCGGGCGTCGACGAGTCGATGGCCACCGGTGAGTCTATGCCGGTAACTAAGGAGCCCGGCGACGAGGTAATAGGTTCCACCGTCAATCAGCAGGGGCACCTCAAGGTCGAAGCCACGAGGGTAGGCGAGGACACCTTCCTCTCCCAGGTGGTCGACCTGGTTCGGGAGGCCCAGGGGACAAAAGTCCCCATCCAGGCCTTTGCCGACAAGATAACTGCCTACTTTGTTCCGACTGTGCTGATTATATCGCTGTTAACCTTCGTCGGCTGGTTGCTTCTGCCCAACCTCTTCAGCACTGTCGCCGTTGCTCTCGAGGCCTGGCTGCCCTGGGTGGATGTACCGGCTAACCTGGCCGCCGAGGCCTTTTCCATGCAAGTAATTTACGCCTTAATAGCGGCGATAACCGTGCTGGTTATTGCCTGTCCCTGTGCCCTGGGATTGGCCACTCCGACGGCTTTAATGGTGGGCACCGGCATGGGTGCCGAGGAAGGGATACTGATCCGCTCCGGTGAAGCTATTCAGGTAATTAAGGACCTGGACTCCGTGGTCCTCGATAAGACGGGCACTATCACCGAAGGTGAGCCCAGACTGATTGAGGCCTTCGTGGAGACCGAGGACGAGAAGGAAATCCTGGCGGCGGTCGGCGGGATCGAGTCCAAGTCGGAGCACCCGCTGGCGGCGGCGATTGTCAACGGCCTGGAGGAGAGGGAAATTGATTTCAGGGAAGCGGATGAATTTAGTTCCCATACCGGTAAGGGGGTCGAAGGTCATGTGGACGGCCAGCAGTATCTGGTCGGCAACCGGGAGTTGATGAAACAGCACGACGTAAAAATCAGTGACTCATGTCGCGCGAAGGCCCGAGCACTGGAAGAGGAAGCGATGACCGCCATGTATGTCGCCCGTGGTGGTGAGACACTCGGTGTGCTGGGAGTGGCCGATCGGGTTAAGGAGGACTCGCCCGCGGCGATTGAAGCCCTGCACCAGCTGGGGCTGGAAACTTACATGCTTACCGGAGACAACCAGCGGACGGCCGAGGCTATCGCGGAGAAGGTCGGAATTAGAAACGTCTTCGCGGAGGTCCTTCCCGACGACAAGACCGACAAGATCAAGCAACTTCAGTCCGAGGGCAAGCGTGTCGCCATGGTCGGTGACGGGATCAACGACGCCCCCGCGCTGACCCAGGCTGACGTTGGCGTGGCCATCGGCAGTGGTACTGACATTGCTATCGAGTCGGCCGACGTCACCCTGGTCCGGGGGGCGCTGACTGTGATTGTCCGGACGTTTCGACTTTCCCGAGCCACTTTCAGTAAAATTAAACAGAACCTTTTCTGGGCTTACATTTATAACACGATTGCTATTCCGGTTGCGATCCTCGGTCTGCTACATCCCCTGATTGGCGTGATTGCGATGACTATCAGTTCTTTAACAGTTGTGACCAATGCCAGTTTGCTCAGGCGAACCAACCTCAGTCGCTGAAGATGTTGGGCGCGGGGATAATGTCCTCGTAATCCTTGACCGAGCCGTCGTCGAGGAAACACTCGATAATTTCTCGACCGACAGGGTCGAGGTCGTCGGTGAGGAACTTCTGTAGCTGCTCTGTGAAAAAGTCCCGCAGCACCTGGGCGCCCTCGTCGTAAGCAGCGGTTCCAACCTCGGGCTGTTTCTCAACGCTGAGCAGCTCCCGGTCAATTTCAATTCCTTCCACAACTAACTCCTCCAGCGCGTAACCGAGCATGTTGCAGCGGGCCTCGGTCAGTTCCTCGCGCTCAAACTGGCCGCCGCGCCGGGGGATGTATTCACGCATAATCCACTCCGACATAAAACCGACACTCCAGGCACCGACGTGTTTGACGGGACAGAGCACGTTCAAAACCTCGGGAGTATTTTTAAACTGATCGAGAAGTAAATTAGCCTGGGTAACTCTCTTGCCGGTAGCAAAGGGCCAGTATGAGCCAACGCCCTCGGCGCTGATGCCTTCCGTCTCTACAATGCTGGGGTTGGCAAAGCCGCGCGGCGATATAAGACGCCAGATCCAGGCCAGCGCCGGCGGCAGGACGTGGAACATGCCAAGGATGCCGTAGCTTGGTTCATCTTTAGTACATGGGGGAGTACGAACGCCAAAACTTCTGACGTCAATGTATAGTGGATCGTTTTGTATACGTGGAACTGTTTGGCGGGGGAGGACAAAACGGGGATTAGGACAGGGGACACCCGGCTCATCTTCGATATGTTCCCAGAGCAGAGCGGTGCTGTCCGGCTGTACGTCAAGGTTAAAAAATAACAGCGGTAGGTCCGGGTCAACGGTCCGGGCCTCGATGTCCGGGTCGGTGCCGTAGCTGTCGATGTGGTCGACACGAATGAACCAGCCGTCCTCGGCGTCAAGCACACCGATTTTACCGTTGTCTTTCTGGATGTCCGGGTGACAGAGCACCATGTCGTCGGCCATCGGCATGAGCTGGTTGGTTCGTGACAGGACAAGATGACGATCCTCGCCGGTAACAATGTTCTCGCCCATTTTGATTGATCCGTCAACGTCGCGGTGTAGATGTTCGTTCATTTCGCTTTTACCGCCACCGCTGGCCCCCTCGTGCATGATGTTAGTCTTGTTGTTGTAGGGAGTCCGGGTTCGAACGACAGAGGCGTGGGTAGTTACCCAGTCCTCGACTTCACCAAAGTGCAGCAGTGACCCATAAACACCTTTTTTGGCGCTCGGGCCGGGATAGAGGTTGTAACTGAAAATCTCGTGGCGAGTCCGGCTGCGGTTGTGGACAACCACCTGACGACCATCAAAATGAGTGTGGCGGAAGGGTGGGGCAACAAAAATATAAACCTGGGGTTCAAAGGGCTCCTCGAACTCCTGAAAGTCAGCTATTCCCTGAAGTAAGCCAAGGCCAAGGGCGAAGAAGCCAGCGTTGGCAGGTGCCACGGCCATGGCTGGAATTCCACAGCGGTCGTCGCCGGCCATGAAAGGGAAAGTGAGCAGCTCTCGTTTGCCCAACCAGTCAAAAGTTTCCGTTCGAACGCCAGAAAATTCCTCTCCCCAGTGTTCTTTGTAACGGTCCTTGTCGGTGGGCAGTTCGTCGCCGATGAACATACAGTCCGGGTCACGACGTCGCATGTAGGGATCGGGGTAATTTGCAGCAATACCATTTTTAACCCGACAGACACGAGCCTCTGTTACTTTTTCCCCCTTAACCTCGTATTTAACCTCAAACCAGTTGTCCTCGTCTGCCGGTAGACAGCTCTTGTGCAAATCTTTTTCGTTTTGAGCAATTCCCACTCCGGGCGACTGGTGAAAAGCTTTTTCTATCTCCGGGTCCAGGTTGAATTTTTGTTCTAAGTCAGACTCAGTTAATTGCATAGCTTTACCTCCAAAAAAATAGTGGCACCAAAAACCGGAAGGATTATAGATATTATTCAGCGAATGTCAACTGTTAACTGAAACTGTAATTGTTTAGCGCCCATAGTATGTAACGAATCGGACACCCTATTGGACTCATTCTCGCAGCCGTCGTGGCTGCTCGGAGGTTTAGAATTTCAAAACCAGCTCATCCTGAGCCTTAAAATTCTAAAAATCCGTCAACAGGGCGTCCGATTTTTCTATAAAAGTTGTAGTATTAAGGTGCCCGCTAAACAGTTACCTGAAACTTACCAGGATCTACCGAAGCTTCTCCCCCCAGTCCTTTACTGGGAAAGAGCTGGGGGAAGGGATTGGGGAGATGCTTCGGTAAGTTCTGTCGGCCGACCGGGAAAGATGGGGGGTTAAGAGAAAATGTGTTATACTAAATTGAGTTCATTGGGCATTGAATTTGGGGGGATTTTTGGATGCAAAAATTCTTTGCAGTAGTTTACGGCTGAAAGGTGGTGCTAAGAATGGTTCCGGAACAAGAAGACGAGGTGGTTGAAGGGCTAGATTTTTCGTCTCGGGAGGCAGCCGAAGCCAGTATGTCTAATTACATCAAGGAGAACTTTGGTGAATTTCTTGGCGACAATGTTAGTCTCCTGGATGAGCCTGATGGGATAGAAAAGCTTCGCCAGGCCTACGAGAAGGATATTGAAGAAGCGGGGAAAAACTTATTTGATAATATTAACCAATTGGTTGAACTACTCAACAAACTATAACAGGTGATTCAGATGCGAACCGTTGGCACTCACGTCCGGGGAATACGAACTCCGATTATAAAAGAGGGGGACGATCTTGTTCAGATTATTGTCTCTTCGTTGGATAAAGCAGTGAACGAAGACAATTTTGAACTGCGCGAGAATGATGTTCTTGCTGTTACAGAGTCTCTCATCGCCCGGGCTCGGGGCAACTATGTACATGTTGATCAAGTAGCCGAAGAGGTTCGAGAGAAGTTTCCGGAGGAATTAGGCATAGTTTTTCCAATTCTCAGCAGGAATCGTTTCTCTTTGATTCTCAAGGGGATAGCGCAGGCTGGTCGCAAAATATATATGCAACTTAAGTATCCTGACGACGAAGTCGGGAACCCTCTGTTGGACGAGGACAAAATGCACGAGCTTGGGCTTAATCCCTGGGAAGACATATTAACTGAAGCTGACTACCAGGAAAATTTTGCTGATTTTAAACATCCGTTTACCGGACTTAATTATGTTGATCTCTATCGGGAGATGGCGGGGGACACTGAAATAGAGTTTATTTTTTCTAACAATCCGACAACAATTCTTGACTATACGAAGGATGTTATAGCAGCTGACATACATACGCGCGAACAGACCAAGAGGCTGCTGAAAGAGAACGGTGGTCACCGAATTTTTGGTCTGGACGACCTCTGTGCTGAAAAACGTCCCGGGGTTAAGGGATACAACCCGGAGTATGGATTGCTTGGTTCGAATAAATCGCGGGAGGACGTGTTGAAACTTTTTCCCCGTGACGGCGACACTTTTGTCAAAAAACTGCAGGACGCTGTTGCCAGTCAACTGGGGGTAGCCGCCGAGGTGATGATTTTTGCCGACGGGGCTTTCAAGGACCCGGTCGGGGGGATCTGGGAACTGGCCGATCCGGTTGTTTCACCCGGTTACACCTCGGGCCTCGAGGGTACTCCGGACGAAATTAAAATTAAATATCTTGCTGACAATCAATTTTCGGACCTTGAAGGGGAGGAACTTCTTCAGTCAATGCGCCGCAAGATAAAAATAAAGGACAACGACCTGGTTGGTCGTGAAGAGGCCCAGGGGACGACGCCCCGCCAGCTTACCGATCTGCTGGGCAGTCTCTGTGATCTGGTCAGTGGCAGCGGAGACCGGGGGACGCCACTTATTCACATCCAGGGATACTTTGACAGCCTTGCCGACGATTAGATTTAAGTTCAAAGGCAAAACC
>CAZMIT010000069.1:0-6763 GCA_964566495.1 uncultured bacterium
ATTTACCTGGGAAAAAGGGTTTACGCCGATCCGGTTCTGCGCTATTTCAGAGGCGGCTTTCAGCCTTTTGACTGGACTTTTCCCGACTTTCGCAAGGACAAATATTACAGACGATTACAACATTTTCGAGAAATATACCGAAAAATGAGAAAAAATTAGCCAAAAGTTTTCTCAAAAATGGGGAATATTTTCGTTGATAACCCGGTTATAATTGGGTTGGTTATTACTTCAAATCTGGAGGTTGTAAATAATGAATACCCTGAAAACCACTGTTTTACTGGCTCTTTTAACAGCATTGTTTATGGGCATTGGACTTTTGCTGGGCGGCCAGAACGGCATGGTTGTCGCCCTTATTTTTTCAGTTGGACTTAATTTCAGCATGTACTGGTTCAGTGACAAGCTAATCCTGAAGACCTACCGGGCTGAGGAGCTGTCACAGGAGGAAGCACCCGAGATACACCGAATAGTTTCCAACCTGGCGGAGAAGGCAAATATCCCAAAACCAAAGGTATACATGATTCCCCAGGAAATGCCCAACGCCTTTGCTACAGGTCGCAACCCCCAACACGCGGCAATTGCAGTAACAAAAGGCTTGACCCAAATACTGGATAACAACGAAATCGAGGCAGTGCTTGCCCACGAGATCAGCCACGTTATAAATCGAGACACACTAATCAGCGTAATTGCCGCCAGCCTGGCAGGAGCTATTTCAATGCTGGCTGTAATGGCCCGCTGGGGAGCACTGCTCGGCGGACGCCGCCGACGCGGAGGTAACATATTCGTCGTCCTGGCGCTAAGTATCATTGCTCCGCTGGCCGCTGCAGTAATACAGATGGCAATTTCACGGAGCCGGGAATACAAAGCCGACCGAGCGGCAGGCAAGTTAACCGGACGACCACAGGCGCTCGCTTCAGCGCTGAAAAAGTTAGAGGCTCAAAATCACCGGGAGAGCGAAAAACCAGCGCAACAGGCAACGGCACACATGTTTATCGTCAACCCCTTTTCGGGGCGCGGTCAGCAATCGCAGCGACGCCGCTCTCACAGCAGTCTGTTCAGCACCCACCCTCCGGTCCAAAAGCGAGTCAACGAACTGCAAAAAATGGCCCGAGGATTGTAATTCCACTTTAAAAAAATAAATTGCAATTCCCGTGGAAGCGCCGATCCAGCGGGGTTGCACTTAGGATAGTCAAAGATTAACCGCACCTTCAAAGTCACCGGTTTGCCCGCTCCAGCCGGGGAATGACGATCTTTTTATACTAACCAAGTTCGCGTGGACTGGGATTTTCCTCCAAAGCATCCATACCCAGCTGAACTTCCTCGGCAGTCACTTCACGATCCTCCAGCTTACCGTCAAAGTAGGCCCCGTAGCTCTCCAGATCGAGCATACCATGGCCGCTGAAGTTAAAAAGAATGGTCTTCTTTTCGCCGTTTTCCCGCGCTTCAACCGCCTCATCTATGGCACAATTAATAGCGTGTGTGGTTTCCGGGGCGGGAACAAATCCTTCTGTACGGGCAAAAGTTAAACCACTCCGATAGCAGTCAAGCTGTGTACAGGAACGAGGCGCAAATAGCCCCAGCTCGGTCAGGTGACTGACCAGTGGTGCCATACCGTGATAGCGCAAACCGCCAGCGTGGATAGGCGGCGGCACAAAATCGTGTCCCAGCGTATGCATAGCCAGCAGCGGGGTCAACTGCGCCGTGTCCCCGTGGTCGTAATGGAATGGTCCCTTGGTAAGGGTGGGACAAGCAGATGGTTCAGTGGGGATAATTTCCAGCTCTTCGCTCTCCAGCTTCTCCGGGACAAAAGGGAAGGCCAGACCGGCGAAGTTACTGCCACCACCGGCACAGCCGATAATAACATCAACATCTTCTCCCGCCTGAGCAAGCTGTTGCTTAGCCTCCAGTCCAATCACCGTTTGATGCAGCATCACATGATTTAACACACTCCCCAGGGTGTAACGTGTATTGTCCGAGGAATCAGTTACTGCTTCTTCTACTGCCTCACTGATCGCGATCCCGAGGCTACCGGGAGTATCGGGGTCCTTATCAAGCGCCTGGCGACCGCTCTTTGTTGTTTCGCTAGGACTGGGGATACAGTCGCCGCCCCAGAGCTGCATCAACCGCCGGCGCATTGGTTTCTGATCGTAGCTAACCCGCACCATGAAAACCTTGCACTGCAGACTAAATTGAGCGGCAGCAAAGCTAAGAGCACTGCCCCACTGGCCGGCTCCGGTCTCGGTAGTTATCCTTTCAACACCGAACTCTTTATTAAAATAGGCCTGAGCGACAGCGGTGTTGGGCTTGTGACTGCCGGGCGGACTCATTCCCTCGTGTTTGTAAAATATTTTGGCTGGCGTATCAAGATACTCTTCAAGTGCAGTCGCTCGAAACAAGGGCGTCGGGCGCCAGCCGGCCAGCACCTCCAGCACCGGGTTCGGCACGTCTATCCACCGTTCTTCGCTAACTTCCTGTTCGATCAGATTCATCGGAAATATAGTTCCCAGCTCGTCAGGAGTTACCGGCTCACCGTCGGGTTTAAGTGGCGGCTCCAGCGGTTCAGGCAAATCAGCCTGAACATTATACCACTGTTCTGGGATCTCTTCTTCAGTCAACTGATACTTTTTCTTCTTCAAGACTCTCTGCCTCCTCTAAGTTACTATCTTGATTTTTTAGCAGTCTTATTCTTTCCGGGATCGGCGGATGCGAGTAATGAAACGCGGCGTAAAGAGGATCGGGAAACGGATTGGCCAGGTTCTCCCCACCAAGTTTGCAGAGAGCACCGATCATCGGTTCCGGATCCTCAAGAACGTCGCGGGCAAACCGATCTGCCTCTTTTTCATCACTTGTTGAGAAGTAATTAGTCAACGGACTCAGCCAGTGACCTATCGGACTGAGCCAGAGACCGGCCAGCAAAAAGCCGGCGTAGGGAACTACCTCGACAGCAAACATCTCGTAAAGCCAGCGACTCTCCAGCAGATAAAACAGAATTAGAAAAACAACAAAATTCTTCGCCGCGCCAAGAAGGATTCTTTTCCAGATGTGCCCCTTTTTCCAATGAGCAAGCTCGTGAGCAAGCACGGCCTGCACCTGGGACAAGCTCATCTGCTCGACCAGGGTATCAAAAAGAACCACCCGCTTGGTCCGACCAAAGCCAACAAAATAGGCGTTTGAGTGACTGGAGCGGCGGCTAGCGTCCATAGTATAAATTTGGGAACATTCAAAGCCCGCGCGTTCAAAGACCTCCTCCACCGCATCTCGAAGCTCCCCCTCTTCAACTCGTTCAAACTTGTTAAAAAGAGGGGCGATGAGCCGGGGGTAAATAATCTGCATCAGCAATCCAAAACCAACCACCAACCCCCAACCAGCCAGCCACCATAACTGCGGCAACAGCTCGACAAAGTAAAGTAGTGCAGCGGATAGAAGCGACACAATTAGTGCCGTTAGCAATAGAGATTTTAACAAATCTTTGAACCAGAGACCGACAGTATTGGTGTTAAAATCAAAAATTTCCTCGATCACGAAAGTCTTAAAAGCGGAAAAAGGGGCACCGAGTAGAATAAATAACATACTCAGGCCGGCAAAGAAAACCACTCCGGCCAGCGATAGTTCAAAAGGTCTATAGGGGATATGATTTTCCACCAGATCAACCATTTGCGCGAACAAACCCGAGTATAAGACCAGCAGAGAAAACAGTAGAAAAATCCCCCCTTTAAGCCGGGAAAATCCGCTGTTCAAACGATTGTATGACAATAATTGATCCAGGTCATCGACTTCGAAAGCCTCTTTTAGCCAGTCGCTTTTATGACGTGCCTTCTGTTCACTGTGATTAAGGTTGCGAGCCTCAAGATAAATAAAAAACAGCTCGGTCCCAATCAACAAAAACAGCAGGAGTGAATGTAAATAAAGCATATTGCACCTCATTAGTTAAGTTATCTGTCTTAATGAATGGTATATGTTAATACAATTGCGGCGAGAAGTAAAATTATTTGGCTGCTAAGCAGTATTGCATGAGGTAGTTGGCAAAAATTTTATCAGCACCAGTCCGGAAACCACCATCAGCAGTGAATAAATCTGTCCCCGGGTCAACAGAGCAAAGACGTAGTCAAGATGGGGGTCAGGTGCCCGATAAAACTCGACAAGAAATCGTAGGATCCCATAGCCAAAAAGAAAGGTAAGCGACATCCGGCCCGGTTTATGACTATATTTCCAGACAAAGAGCAATATAATAAACAGGAGTAGGCCTTCTGTCGCCGCCTGATACAACTGTGATGGATGGCGGGGAACCAGCTCCCCGTCAACCTTTGGTGAATGAGGAAAGACAACGCCCCAACTCCCATCAGTCGGACGTCCCCACAACTCACCGTTTATAAAATTTGCCAGCCGACCAAAGAAGAGCGCCGGCGTCAGAGCCAGCGTTCCAGCGTCGGTCACAGACCAGAAAGCAAGCCGGGCTCTCCTGATGTACCAGATCAGACAGGCAAGCGCCCCCAGCAACCCCCCGTGAAAGGACATGCCCCCCTCCCAGACCGCAAATAACATCCAGGGGCGGGCCAAAAACGCACTGAAATTATAGAAAAGCACAAAACCTACCCGGGCCCCTATAATTCCTCCAACAGCACCGGCAATGACCAGGTCCAGGGCCTGCTCTTGGGTTACATGCAGCCGCCTGCTCCGGCTCAGAAGCCGTAAAATTAGATAGGCTACTACAAATCCAACCAGGTAGGCGGCACCATACCAGCGCAGTCCAAAACCATCGCCCACTTCAAATATAAAGGGGTCAATGTCATGGTGGTAGATAAAATCAAACATTCAGAAAGGAACCTTATCGTCCAGCTCGGCCACCCGGTCGGCAAATTGGCGCCACTCTTCAGCTGTAAAAGCAAGTGTCGCTGAAATGTCGGGGCTGGCAAAATAAAGGGCCACCTCCGGTTCCTCCACTTCTTCCAGCTCCACCTGCGCACCCATTGTAAAAATTTCCGATAATTTTGACTCGCGCAATAATTCCTCCATAATAATCTCCTCCTTAAAACATTGATTTAAATAATTTACTCGCTACTTTTCTTCCAACTATCTTGTTTTTGGCCCGGTTAGCAATCTTTTTGGGATTGCCGCTGGCCAGTTTTGATACGTCGTTACTGGTTCGGGCCGCTTTGTAGAGAAATGAAGTAATTTTTCCCACAGCCAGTCACCTCCCTTCCTAACCCGGTCTATGCATGAACCCTATGCATAGACCGCCCAAAGGGCCGCCCATTCGTCAAATGGGCTGGGTGTCCTCCGGACGGATAATTCACGACAGTTATGCTGTCGTGAATTGCCCGGGCTAACCCTGGCAGAACAAGTTAAACTCAAACGATTGAATGTTTTTCATTACAAGTCAATAATTTAAAATTTTTCTATTTCTGTCAATAGTTTTAAAAGGAAAAAAACCGGTCACCACAGTTGCGATAACTCCCCTGTTTATAATAGAATTGTAGCGCTTGCTTAAGTTTTTTAACCTGGAGTTACTTTTATGTCCCGTCCACGCCACTTTGCTCTTGTCCTTCTTATAGTCGCTATTTTAGCCCTCTGGTCGACCGGTATAGCGTTAGTGCTGGAAACTGCCTGGCACCACGTATTTATTATTTTCGCGGGGACGTGCCTGACGCTTTTTGCCCTCCACTATTTTTATGGAAAAAAATGGCTGATAAGCCGACTTGACGCTCGTCCGACAAACAAACCAATCTTGAAAGAGTTGGTTAAAAGAGCCAAAATTGAAGGGGATGTAAACTTTTACGTAACCCGTTCCTTCGAGAACGCCAATGCTTTCGCCGTCTCCTATTCGGAAGAGCAGACAATCTTCTTAACACCGGAAGTATGGCAGGCCGACAAGAAGCTGCTGGCGCCAATTGTTGCTCATGAGCTGGCTCACGTAAAAAACGGCGACAGCTTGATAGCTGGCTTTACCTCAGCTTTTGAAAAAATTATTGGTCGTTTCAGTAACCTCTGGTTTTTATTGCTCATGGGCGGTCCACTGGGCTGGATTATACTCCTCTTTTTCTGGCCACTGCTTCTGTTTGTCCAGCTCTGGAGCCACGTTACTTTATTCGTTTATCGGTTATTGGCTTCGCCCCTGAGGCAAAAACGAGAATTCGAGGCCGACCGGCTGGCGGCCAGTTGGACCTCGCCGGAGCTAACCAGGCGAGCTCTGAAAGCAGTTGATTCCTACAACAGTCACTGGCTTAAAGATATTTTCTCCAATCAGGGGAATCCCCTCTCCACCCATCCCCCCCTGAAAGAAAGAATTCAGCGATTGAAGGGCATGACCAGCTCTTGAAAGTTGACAATCTCACCTCCTTTTTCCCTTATGACAGTGGAAAACTCCCCTACCTGACGAACGAGCTTGAAGGAACTGGGGGCAAAATCAAAAAAACGCCGGAGGATTTTAAAGTTGAAGAAATCCCCCTTTATCCCGCCGGTGGAAATGGCACTCACCTCTATTTTTTACTGACCAAAAAGGGGTTAACCACAGAAGAAGCGATCAAAAAAATCGCTAGCCGGATCGATCGACAGCCAGCAGAGTTTGGGTTTGCCGGGCACAAGGACGCCCGGGCGACTACGGTTCAGCGAGTTAGTATTGAACACGTGGAACGGGAGCAGTTAGAAGAATTGCAGTTTGAGCAGATGAAGATCAAGCCAATCGATTACCACCGCAACAAACTGCGCCCGGGTCACCACGCCGGCAACCGCTTTCAAATAAAAATTAAGGACGTTGAACCGGCAGCAA
>CAZMIT010000070.1:0-4257 GCA_964566495.1 uncultured bacterium
CAATCAGTTCCTCCAGCAGTTTCCCATCCCCACACCCCAGGTCCAGTACCCGGGCACCTTTCGGCACATGCTCCTCGATAAATTGATAGTCCAGTCTCCGGGCCATTTTTTTACTCTCGCCTCGCTTTAACTCGTAGGTAGTTATTTTCTAAAAATTGCCGGATCACGTTGAAAAGAGACTCGTTTTCGAGCAGAAATACGTCGTGCCCGTAGTTGGATTCTATCTCACAGAAACTTACTTCGGCAGCATTCGCATGCAGTGCTTTCACTATTTCCTTGGACTGGTAAGTAGGAAATAACCAGTCGCCGGTAAAAGAAATTAACATGAAGTTGCTCTCTACACCGTCAAAAGCGTCAACCAGCGTCCCATAACGATCTGCCAGGTCAAAATAGTCCATCGCTTTGGTCAAATAGAGGTAGCTGTTGGCATCGAACCGTTCGACAAAACTATCCCCCTGGTAGCGCAGGTAGCTTTCCACCTGGAAGTCAGGCGGACCAAAATCATAGCCAAATGAATCTCGGTCCTGCAGTGATCGGCCAAATTTTTCACGCATTGACTGATCACTCAAGTAGGTGATATGACCAATCATTCGGGCCACCGCCAGTCCCCGGTTGGGCGGTTCACTGCCGTAGTAATCGCCCTCCCGCCAGTTGGGATCACTGTATATTGCCTGACGCCCCACCTCGTCAAAAGCTATTGCCTGGGCACTTAGACGGGCTGCCGAAGCTATCGGCAGCGCTGCTTCAACTATCTCCGGGTAGTCTATCACCCACTGTAGCACCTGCATGCCTCCAAACGAACCACCGATTACTGCCAGCAAACGGTCTATCCCCAGCTTTTGGGTAATAAGCTCTTTCTGCACCCGGACCATGTCCTCGACCGTAACCATCGGAAAATCAAGACCGTAAGGCTCACCGGTGCGCGGATTTATCGAATCCGGTCCGGTTGTTCCCTGGCAGCCCCCCAGCACATTAGCACAGATGACAAAATATTTCTCAGTGTCTATTGGTTTGCCCGGCCCCACCATTATTTCCCACCAGCCGGGCTTGCGGTCGTCAGGAGTGTGATATCCGGCTACGTGAGCGTCGCCGGTCAGGGCGTGACATATGTATATGGCGTTGTCCTGCGCCGGCGATAGCTCGCCATAGGTCTCGTAAGTAACCTCGATGGGTCCCAATGTCTCACCACAACGCAACTCCAGCTCCTCCGGCGGTTCGGCAAACTTCCATGTCTTGCTCTCCACCAGGCCAACTGAATCTTCCGGAATACTCACAGCTCATCACTTCCTGCGGTTAACATACTTTTAAGCCGTCAACCCACGGTCTAGATCAGCAAGAATGTCATCGATTGTTTCAATTCCAATCGACAGGCGGACAAATTCCGGCGTTACCCCGGTTGCCCGCTGTTCCTTTTCACTCAACTGCTGATGTGTCGTCGAGGCCGGATGAATAGCCAGAGTTTTGGCGTCCCCAATATTCGCCAGGTGACTTATTAACTCCAGATTATTGATGAATTTCTCGCCGGCTGAACTGCCTCCTTTAATACCAAAACCAACCATCCCCCCGTAACCAATATCCAGGTATTTGCCGGCAAGCTCATGGGCGGGATGCTCTTCCAGTCCGGGATAGGTTACCCAGTCGACCTGTTCGTGGGCGTTCAGGAACTCAGCCACGGCCTCGGCATTTTCACAGTGGCGTTCCATACGCAGCGACAGCGTCTCGATCCCCTGGATTATCAAAAAAGCGTTTGTGGGACTGAGACAGCTTCCCAGGTCACGCAGGAGTCGCGTGCGGGCTCGGGCAATGTAAGCAGCGTCTCCAAAGTGATCACGGAAATTTAATCCATGATAGGCCGGATCGGGTTCCACTATTTCAGCAAAACGACCCGATCCCTCCCAGTCAAAGTTACCGCTGTCTACGATGATTCCACCGATACTGTTCCCGTGACCTCCCAGGTATTTGGTCAACGAGTGCACAATTATGTCGGCCCCGTATTCAATTGGTCGACAGAGTGCCGGCGACGCCACTGTGTTGTCCACCATTACCGGCAGACCGTGCTCATGAGCAACCTCACATAATGCTTCAAAATCCGGCACCGTCAGACGCGGATTACAGATCGTCTCGAGGTAAATCAACTTAGTGTTTTCTTTTATCTCCTCGACAAATAACTCCGGCTCGTCGGCCTCAACAAAACTAACTTCTATCCCGTATTTATCTGGAAAAGTCTGGCTAAAAAGCGTATACGTGCCACCATAAAGACCGCTTGTTGAAACAAT
Source organism: uncultured bacterium (assembly GCA_964566495.1). GTDB lineage: Bacteria > T1Sed10-126 > T1Sed10-126 > T1Sed10-126 > T1Sed10-126 > T1Sed10-126. The sequence continues at coordinate 2,277 of CAZMIT010000070.1, forward strand.
GTGATCACCACTTCCCAACAACGACAGACAGGCGGCATTAATCGCTCCCATGCCGCTGGAAAAAGCACAAGCTCCAATCCCACCCTCCAGCGCTGCTATCCTTTTCTCAAGCACCTCGGTCGTCGGATTATTTATTCGCGTATATATGTATCCCTCTTCCTCCAGCCCAAATAGACTGGCCGCATGCTTGGTATCGTCAAAAGTGTAAGAGGTCGTCTGATATATTGGCACCGCCCTCGCATTCGTCTCCGCATCCGGCTCATGACCGGCATGCAGCGCATTTGAATCAAAACCTAACTCCTCAGACTCCATAAATTTTCCTCCTTAATCAATTTCATTCTTTGCTCGTTTCTTTAAAATTCTATTGGAACACCATTTTATCTATACCAAAAAAATATCCCGAACAACTCTTCTAACATTTATGCGCGGCACTACAGGGTATTCAAAGGTGTTTGACGGATTTATACCCGGCAATAGATCCTGGATGATCTGGTCATTGCCGGGTATACCTCGGAGATTCGCTGGAGGCGAATTAAGAATGAGTCCCAACACCTTTGAGTAGCCCACTGGCAACAAAATTTTAGAGTCCTTCGAGCATCTCCACGGCTCGCAGCGCACATTTAATCGCCTCGTCTACCCCTTCTTTGGCCACTATCGGCTCCTCGGCATAAGTCAGCCCAATGTTGGCCAGCACTTCTCCACAGGGGACCTCCTTGATACTGCTCAATACAAAGAGTGCCGATGACTCCATGCTCGAAGAGAGCACGTTGGCTTTATACCAGGTCTCCCACAGCTCGTCCTGCTGATTGGAAAGTGGTAGATCCTCGTTGTCCTCGGTGTAGAAGGCATCTTTGCAGTGCGCTATTCCCGTGTGATAATCAAACCCCAGCTCTTCGGCCGCATTCTTGAGGGCCATGGTAACTTCCAGGTCCGGCACCGCCGGATATTCTACCGGCACGTATTCCTTGGTCGTACCGTCCACCCGCACGGCTCCCGTGCTAATCGTGATTGAGCCAACATCAACGTGTTCCTGCATGGAGCCGGCCGTGCCCACTCTTAACATTGTCGGCGCCCCCACTTTGACCAGCTCCTCAACACCGATCGCCATGCTTGGACAACCGATTCCCGTCGACATTACGCTTACGTCGATACCGTTGTATTTTCCGGTGAAAGTTCTATATTCACGAACCCAGTTGACCTCTTCGGCTTCGTCAAAATATCCGGCGATTTTTTCCGCACGCGCCGGATCTCCCGGCAGCAGAACGTAATCACCAACCTCCCCTTCTTTTAGCCCTATATGATACTCGCGTTCATCGTCAATTGTACCCATCTTGCTCAACTCCTGTTCTAATATTAAAACTAATTTCTTTTTGTTGTGAAGTATAGAATACAATTTTTTTTGCAATTTTTACAGTCCGTTCATCCCCCTGGTAATCCTTCTCCCTTCCCTCACATTTTCTAACCGCCGAACATTTCCTACCTTTTATAGTGACAAAGAAATATTTTTTCGGTAAAATCTTAACAGTTGTGTTTCCTCACACCATTACAATTACGAAGAATGACAGAGGAAAAGGTGAATTAATATCCCTGGAGGGTAAATTATGAGCGAACAAAATGAAGAAAATGCTGTTCAGGATTTTGAAGCCGACGACCACCTGACACCGGAGGAAAAACTTGTCCAGCTGCTTCTCATGCTCGCTTTCCCCTTCCTCATAGGTTTTGTCACCTGGGGAGTCATCATCCTCGCCTATTACCAGTGGCTGGTTTACTGAACTTAAATTCTTCCCCTGAAGGAAAATCAAATGATTTTAGCAATAGAAACCTCTTGTGACGACACTTCCGCCGCCCTTGTATCCGCAAACGGCGAGCTCTACTCCAGCGTTGTCTCCAGTCAGCACGACGTCCATAAAAAATATGAAGGAGTTGTGCCCGAACTCGCCAGCCGGCGCCACTGCGAGGTCATCACCGTTATCATAAGAGA
>CAZMIT010000070.1:4357-6479 GCA_964566495.1 uncultured bacterium
CCCACCCTGACCGGTTCAAAACGCTGGAACTGGCGTATAGAAGACTTTGACTTCAGTTTCAGCGGTTTAAAAACCGCCGTCTACTACTATCTCAACGAGAATCCTGATGCCACCCGGGCTGACGTTGCCGCTTCTTTCCAGCGTTCCGTCAACGACTGCCTGGTTCATAAAACCGTCGAGGCTGCCCGAAAATACAACGTCCCCCGAATTACACTTGGCGGTGGTGTTGCCGCCAACAGTGCTCTCCAGGAGTCTTTCCGGCAGCGGGCTGAAAACTTTGATCTGGAAATTTTTGTCCCCTCGCTACAATTCTGCACCGACAACGCCGCCATGATCGGCTACCGGGCCGGACAGCTTAACACAACCGCCGACCTCGACCTCAACGCCAACCCCAACCTCTCACTTAACCCTCTCTAACCCGGATACTTCACGATAGCACAACTGTCGTGAATTACCCGTCCGCAGGACACCCAGCTCCCCAGCACTTTACTTGTCTTCCCCCACCAATCCGTTTACAAATGAAGGCGGTGCTTATTATCGGATTTTTAAATTGCCGTCACTATCACTGCCGCTATTATACACCGAACCCAGCCGGTTCATCATAAAAAACCGGCTGGGGAAAATGAGATGATAAGATGCCTCCTCCATCTTTGACACATCTGTAACCATAACCCTGGGAGAACACATCTTTACTAATTACTGAATACCGATTTCCATTATAGTTTCTGGATCCCGGGTTTTCCCCACCGGATCAAACCCGAGAGCGTTTGCCCGCAATGACGAGCTAAACAGCATTTGGCAGGGGGCGCTAAACAGTTACTATTTAAAACAATCCCAGAAAATATCCGATTGTCAGTAAAATTACGACCACAATTACGAACTTAGCCGTTATAGTCAGCTTCTTAGTACCCCGGGGGTCGGGTTTAAACTCTGGCCGTTCTCGTTTCCACTTCTTCATCTTCTCACCTTCATAGTGTCAGAGTTAAACTTTAAACTTTAGCGTCTGGGTCAGAGTTAAACTTTAAACTTAAGCTCCCCACTTCCTCAAAAATTTCTTCATCTTCTGGGTTTTGTTGGATTGTTTAAATTTTCTGATCCCTTTACTCACAGCCGTTGATGACATCTCAAAAATTTTGGCTATCTCGGTTACTGATAAATGGGCCCTGATTTTAAGTAGGTAGAAAGCTAAAAAACGTATTTTACTATGTCTCCGGTCACGCTTGGTCTCAATTAAATCTTCTACCCTCGCGAACCCCCAGTAATCGCAGATTTCGTCAAGAATAGTCCCCGGTGGAATGGGACCGCCTCGATTATCAGTTCCCCTGCGGGGCCTGTCCAATTTGGCCAACACATTTTCAAGAAAATCTTCATCCCCGATAACTTTCACTCGCCGCGCCTCAAGTCTGCCCTGCTCAATTTTCTGATGCGCTGTTTTGTCATTTTTTAAAAGATCAAATAATTCTTCTAACTCAACTTCCAGTCGATTTAGCAGTGCTGGCCAGTCAACTACAGGCTCCTCATATTCCGCTTCACTTATAGAAGTCCAGGGGTGAACAATTTGTCCTTCTCCAGTCAAGCCGGCTCTTCGCGGGTTTATCAGAATATAGATAATCAAAGTTTTAAAATATTTTTCGCTTGAGACCAACTCTGAAAAATACCTTCTTTCCACTTGATGGCCGGTAAAACCATGTTTTCGGTTGAAATGGCGGGCATATTCAGACTCAACAGCCTGCATAAAATCAGATAACCGTCCCCCCTCGGATTCAAGTGCTATATGGAAGTGGGTGTCCATGAGAGCATACGCGTAAATTATTATTTCATATTCAACAGCATAGCGACGTAAATATTCACGAAATATTGTTCGATCGCTTTCATCATAAAAATAGTTATGTTCTTTTGCACCACGGTTGCTGACGTGATGAATTGCGCCAGGATAATCTATCCTTAAAGGACGAGGCATTTTTATCACCTATGTTAAAATATTTACAGGTGCTAAAGTTTAACTCTGGCACCCTTAAGTTTAACTCTGGCACTCTTAAGTTTAAAGTTTAACTCTGACACTTGCAAGTTTTAAGTTTAACTCTGACCCGAGGTATATATAGTGGCAAAAAAAGAGGAATTT
>CAZMIT010000071.1:0-6436 GCA_964566495.1 uncultured bacterium
GAGCGCATGGCGTCACGAACACAGGTTTCCAGGTGCCGCTCCATAACTTTGGTTGCCAGCCCTTCAAGTGCCCGCGTGGCTGAACGAATCTGGTGGACCAGGTCAATACAATACCGTCCTTCCTCAATCATGCGCTCAATACCGCCAATCTGGCCTTTTATCCTCGCGACGCGATTATGTAGATCTTTCCGGTCCTGGGGCGAATCAAACTCCTCGCTATATTCGGTCTCTTCAAGACAAGTATCCGCCATCACAGATACCTCCTTATTATTAGTTCGGCTCTGTTGAAATCCTTTTTTACTATCTTAGAGAGCAATTGATTAGTGCTATTTTTGAATATCTACAAACTGTAATCAGGCTACTCGAAGGTGTTTGACGGATTTATAGTGAGCTAATTTATTTTCATCATTAATAGTATAGGGGGGTATCCTATGTTTGTCAAGAAATATATTCTCCGTGGTGGGAATCATAAGTGCCAGTATGGATTAGCCGGGGATTAGAGAATGGCCGGGTCCAGTGGCCAGGGGACGACCGAGGCTTTTCAGTCGCGCCTTAACACAGCCGGCACAACGGTCGGCGTGTTCGTCGACACAAGGTTTGTCCGGGTAAAGCTGATACTGTTTGCGGTAGCGGCCGGGAGTAAGGTTGGGCATAAATACGTTGCCCCCCCGCCTCAAAACAAGGTCCCGCCCCTGCTCCGCCAGGGTATCGAAAGCGGTAGTGGCGGGGATATGCGCGAAAGGATTAAGCAGACGCAACAAAGCCATGACCTTAAAATACAGCTCTTCGTGAAGTAGAGCTCTCTCTCCTTCGGCAAGCGGTGTCTCAGGCGAGCGTAGAAAGGGACCACAGCCAATCATGTCCAGTTTCAGCCGACTGGTCAAAAGAACGTCACGGGCCAGGTCCTCCAGCCCGCCCCCGGGCAGACCAATCATAAACCCACTGCCCGTCTGCATACCGGCCCCACGGATGTGTTCAAGGGCCCGCAAGCGTCTTTCCAGGCTGGAATCGGGATGCAATTTCTCGTAGAGTTCGGGGTTGGAAGTTTCAAAACGCAGCAGGTAGCGGTCGCAACCGGCCCGGGCCAACCGCTCGTATTCAGCCGGAGAATATACCCCGCAGGAGAGAGTAACGGCAAGGTCGGTCTCGTCTTTTATCCGTCTCACTATCGCGCACAGTTCGTCAATTTCATACGGAGCCGGTTCCCCCGACTGCAGGACAACGGTGCCGTAACCAAATTCCGCCGCCCGCGAGGCGGACGCCACAATCTCATCAGGCGACATACAGTAGCGCTTTTGGGCCCGGTTCGCCCGTCGGATGCCACAGTAGTGACAATTCCTCGAGCAGCGGTTGGAAAATTCAATGATTCCCCGAACGTGAACTTCCTCACCGGTGTGCTGTCGCCTCACCGCGTCAGCACGTTGGTATAGCTTCGTCGCCCCGACCGGACGGGAAAGAATATTGGCTAGCCTACGAAGCCAGCTTTCTCCTTCGTTCAGCTCCTTCAAAAGTTTCATCAGTCATACTTCAACCGACGAGGGCTTTGACCAGCATACGCTCCGCGTTCATCACCAGTTCTGATGTTTCCCCTCTCACCTCAAGAAGCTGACCCTGGTAGTTCAAATATCGGCGAGCAAAGCCTTCCCTGTAACCCTTGGGAAAATTAACCGGCTGTAGCTGTTCGGGCGGGTTCTTCAATTGCTTGGCCAGCTGTAGTTTTTTCTCCTCGTCCTCCTCGGAGGTCAAACTCTGGCGAAACTCCTCTACCATGGGCTCCAGCTCCTCCAGGTCCTCAAGCAAACCCTGAACCTTCTTTTGCCGGTGCGCGGGCAAATCCTGGCTTAAAAATCTGTTCAAGAAAGACTTTAACTCCTGCACAGTACTGAGCTTGGAAACTTCCTTTACCGTCTTTCCCCGATCAATGGTAACGTCCTTAGTCTCCAGCAGCGACAGGTCACGTTCGCTTGCCTCATGAGCCGTAACCCACTGCGGATAGCTTCGCTTTATCCAGAGCTTGTAGATCTTGCGATCCTTAATTTTTTTCAATGCCTCCGCGTCAAGTTCCCGGGCCTGGGAGACTATCTTCCGCCCCCGCTTGCGAGCGTCCTTGTAGAGTTCGTCGCGCTCGACGTCAACCTCGTGAACCGACAGGTGCCGGGGCAACTTGACCTCCGCTTTTACAACTTTCAAATAGATTCACCTCACGTGAGTATGAATTACCGCCTGAATATTGTACCGGAAACCTCCCCTTTTTGAAACCGGACTGCGGTTTAACTTTTCAGTTTTTGGTTGAACTGAAGAGTCCTGGCAAACAGCTCCACACAAGTGAGGTGATTTCGGTCTCTCCATTAGCCCCTCTATACACCTACTTCAGGAGGCTTTGTAGAGTTCCCCAGGGCGAATAGGTTTTGGACCCCTTGGAAGACTCATTCTCGATTCGCCTCCAGCGAATCTCCGAGGTATAGAAATTAGATACCAGCCCCTCCAGGGCTACTAATTTCTATAAATCCGTCTTCAAGGGTCCAAAACCCACTTGTCAGCCTTTCAAATAAAAATTTAGGGTTTTCTACAGAGCCATTCAGGAAAAACGCACCATTTTTCGCCAGAATCACTTGACATGCGAGTAGTCTCACACTATACTTTAGTTAGTTAATAAATTTAGTTGACTTTAGGAGGTCGTTAGCTATGAATTTTGCTGCTGATTTTACTGAGCTTATCGGCTCGACTCCCCTGGTTCGCCTGAACAACTTTGACGATAATGGTGCCAACATCTACGCAAAACTGGAATTTCACAACCCCGGCGGCTCGGTTAAGGACCGCATTGGCGCTTCGATGATTCTGCAGGGCGAAGAAAACGGCGAAATAACCTCGAACACCACCGTGGTCGAACCGACAAGTGGTAACACGGGAATCGGTCTGGCCTCCGTCTGCGCCGCCCGCGGTTACCGACTGGTGCTGACTATGCCCGAGTCTATGAGCACCGAGCGCCGTTCACTGCTCTCGGCGCTGGGCGCTGAACTGGTGCTTACGCCGGCGGAAGATGGAATGAGCGGCGCCGTAGAAAAGGCCGAGGAAATCGTCGCTACAAACGAAGACACCTTCATGCCCCAGCAGTTTAAAAATTCGGCCAACCCGGAGATCCATTACAAAACAACCGGACCCGAAATCTGGGAGGACACCGATGGTAAAGTTGACATCTTTGTCGCCGGCATCGGCACGGGCGGCACAATTACCGGGGCCGGAAAATTTTTTAAAGAAAGGAAAGACTCCGTTGAACTGGTCGGAATAGAACCATCGGAATCAGCCGTCCTGTCCGGCGGCGAGCCGGGACCACACATGATCCAGGGCATTGGTGCCGGCTTTGTGCCCGAAATACTTGACACCTCTATCCTGGACGAAGTTCAACAGGTTGAAAACCAGGTGGCAATGCAAACCGCCCGTGAAATTGCATCCAACGAGGGACTTCTCGTCGGAATTTCCTCGGGAGCAGCCCTGGCTGCCGCACTAAAAGTCGCCCGACGAGAGGAAAACAGGGGCAAAAAAATAGTTGTAATCTTTCCCGACAGCGGTGAGCGTTACCTTAGTACAACTCTATATCAAGACGAAGGACAATAAAAATCGTTATTTATCCGCGTGGGGTGAGATTATGAAAAGCCAGGCTGTAACTTCTGCCCCCCCGGAACGACTCTACCTGACCAGGAAACATCGCCGGGATATCGTCGACCACTGCCGGTCGCAGGCTCCCCTGGAAGCCTGCGGTCTGCTCTCCGGCCGCGGCAGCCAGGTAAAGACTGTCCACCGTATGACCAACAAAGACAAGTCCGAAGAGCACTACATGATGGAACCAAAAGAACAATTTCAGGTCTTTAAAAAACTTCGTGAAACTGGCGGCGCAGTATTAGGGATATACCACAGTCACCCGGAAACCGAAGCCTATCCTTCGGAGGAAGACAAACGGCTGGCTTTCTACCCTACGACTGTCTACCTGATTGTCTCTCTGACAGGGGAAAAGCCCGTGTTCCGCGGTTTTATAATTGACGAAAAGGACAACGTAAGCGAAGTGCCTGTTGAAACAACATAAGTTTCTGTTCTCATAAAACCATTACAACGATAATTAAAACGTCTGGATAAAACAAAGATTTCAACTGAATTAAACTCCGACAAGACATTTGCTGCAAACCAATTTGTTTGAGATATTTTATTGAAAATTTTTCCATTAAGAAAAAGGGGTTGTCCCATTATGTTAAAACTTGCTTCACGTACTCTCTACGGAATTAGTGCTGTCTTCGAGCTGGCCTGCCGACACGGTCAGGGGCCGGTGCGAGTCGAAGACATCGCCAACAAGCAGAATATTCCCCGCAACTACCTGGATCAGATTCTTCTGGAACTGAAAAAATCAGGGATTACTCAAAGTCACCGGGGATCCAAAGGCGGTTACACACTGGCGCGGTCTCCTGATGAAATAACAATCTGGGAAGTAATTCAAGTCATGCAGGGGACGGTCAACCTGGCCGCGGCCGCCAGTTTAAACAGCACTGTTTTGGAGAGTTACTGGAACGAAAGAAGTGAGGAATTTAAGACTATTTTCCAGAATACGTTTCAGGAGCTGGTTGACCGCTGGAAAAAACACAAGGGGAAATTAAACTACTCGATTTAATTTCTTCCTGATCTGGAGATTAGAAGCTCGCAGCGGTTAACACCGCCCGGAATGACTTTTTTTGCCCGGAGAAAATTTTGTTCTCGTTTCAAAACTCTTGACTGCTCTCCTCGACCAGTTGCTCTACAGCGCTAACAAATACGTCGACCTCCGACATCTCATTCATAACGCCAAAGCTGGCCCGTAGAGTCCCCTCTGGATAGGTACTAATCTCTTTATGTGCGAGCGGGCTGCAGTGAAGCCCGGCCCGCAGTTTTATATTGAATAGCTTGTCCAGCAACATTGCAGAGTCGACAACAGGCAGACCGGCGAGGCGGAAAGAAATGACGCCGTGATGTCTGGCGGGGTCCGGTTGAAAAATTTGCACACCTTCAATTTTTCGCAGCCCCGCAACCGCCCGCTCTGTGAGCCGGTCAATCCGGGCGCTGATCGCCTCGACTCCACGGTCGAGCAGATAGTCCAGACCTGCTTCCAAACCGGCTATACCCCAGGAATTTTGAGTGCCAACTTCGTATTTGTGCGGCAGCTCGTCGGAGTGAATTCGGGTTCCGCCGTTTCTACCGGTGCCGCCGAAAATCAGCGGTTCTACCTCAGGCAGCATCTTATCACTTATATAAAATCCACCGGTGCCGGTCGGACCAAGGGTTCCTTTGTGGCCGGAAAAACAGACGGCGTCAACACCAAGTTTTTTGACGTCTAAGGGATATGTCGCCAGGCTCTGGGCGCCGTCAAGGACAAAAAACAGATCGTCTCTTTCAGCAATAATCTCGGCCGCTTCTTCAACCGGCTGAACTGTCCCAAAGGCGTTGCTGATATGATTTATAACACAGAGACGTGTCTGTGGACGCAGCGTGTCCTTTAGCTCGTTGACCGCGAACCCCTTCTCCAGATCAGCTTCCAAAATGTCCAATTCAATACCACGCTTCTGCGCCAGGTAACGCAAAGGACGCAGAACACAGTTGTGCTCAAGCGCTGATATTATGACGTGATCACCAGCTTCAAGACAGCCCTTGAGCAGCAGGTTCATAGATTCAGTCGTTCCCGAGTTGAGAACCACCTGCTCTGCGGGGCAGTTAAGCAGCTGGGCAATTTTTTCACGCACGTCTGCCACCAGGTCCGCCACCTGCCGGTTCTCCACGTAATTACCGCGCCCACCGCCTATACCAATCCGGCGGGCGAAGTTATCTACGGCTTGATAGACCTGTTCGGGTTTGGGATAGGAAGTGGCCGCCTGGTCGAGATAAATTTTATCTGAGTCAGTCATAGCAACCTCATCAAACGACTGGTTCAGGCCTGGTTGGCCGAACCGAGGACGTTACGGTTTTTGTGCTTGTAAAGTTCCTTCAGCGCTTCTCGACCGGGCCCGAGATATTTACGCGGATCAAAAACTTCCGGCTGTTCGGCCATTGTCTCACGTATTGCAGCAGTTACAGCCAGCCGGCCGTCGGAGTCAATATTTATCTTGCAGACGGCCGATTTCGCAGCCTTGCGCAGTTGATCTTCGGGAATACCGATCGCGTCCTCCAGCTGTCCGCCATATTTATTTATTTTGTCCACCACGTCCCTGGGCACACTGGAGGAGCCGTGCAGAACAATCGGAAAACCGGGCAGCTTCTCTTCTATCTCCTCAAGTATGTCGAAACGCAGGGGCGGTGGCACAAGCTCACCGGCGTCGTTTCGAGTACACTGCTCCGGGGTAAATTTGTTGGCGCCGTGAGAGGTACCGATGGATATGGCGAGCGAATCAACGTTTGTTCTGGAAACAAAATCCTCGACGTC
>CAZMIT010000072.1:0-6427 GCA_964566495.1 uncultured bacterium
TTGCGAGTTTAAATCTAAGACAAGAAACCTGAAATCGGGAGACCGTAAACATGGATTCCGGCTCGGAGGCCGGAATGACGTCAAGTTCAAGATCAACTCCCCCCCACTCTCTGATGTCCTCGTAATCGAGGAAGAGAGGAATTAAATCAAGGGCAACTTCCCCACTCTCTGGTGTCCTCGTAATCGAGGGAGAAAGGAATTATCAAGGACAAGTTCGGGAGCGCAGGGACGAGAGTCGGTGGGCAGTTGTGGCCGCTTTAATCGGCGGTGCGGATACCGACGCCCAGTTGAAAACGGGGGCTATCATATTCTTCATCTGGATCTTCCAACCAACCACGAGTCCAGATAATTATTTCGCTGCTACAGCTCAAACGCAGTGAGTTAATTTCTGTGGAGGGCTCCATGCCATCAATGTAGAAGTGATTGCTAAAATCGTGGACAAAGCTCTGCTCAAATGTTTCTACAGTTGTATCTCCCTGGTTGTCCACGGCTTCATAGTCGTAGTTGAAATTTCCAGCGTCATCGACCTGCAACTCTCCCCGGATTAATTCAGAGCGACCAAAGTCATAAAAATCCTCGGGAAATTCCAGCCCATAAATTGCAAGCTCATGCACTTCATATTGACCGGCCAGGTCAGCCTCTGTCATTTCACAGCCTGCTACTCCCAGAGCAAGCGACTGCTTGATAAAGGGCTCATCATCTTCCAGATAATCGGCCCAACCACCCAGATAAAGGTTGCGGTCGGGGGTGAACATCTTCTCGCGAGTCGCTCCCTCGTATTGCGGCCGGTCGAGGTAATAAGCTTTTAACAGGTCATCGACCTCGTATTCTAACTCGTAGGGACCGGAATCAATAGAGCCGTCCGCAAACAGCTCGTCGGTGACGTTAGAAAATAACAGACCCGTGTCCTGGTGGGGCTCAAATTCCAAAAACTCATCCTTTAAGCTGAGGTGTCGAAAGGAGTAATCGGGGCTATATTCAAAGAGCATTTCGGAGCCAAAATAATCACCTTTTACGTCCTCAACGTCAGTTAAAGGCTGAGAAGCGTCGAGACCAAGGCCAAACTTATGATCAACACCGTCCGCTTTTTCGTCCGTTTGCGTAAGCACAAACATCTCCCGGTCAGTCGCGATTCTTGCTTCCAGGACATCGCGGTCGCCGTCCAATATTTTTAGCCTATTGTCAGGATAAATCCGATATTCTCCCCCCTCAGAGTCGGTCGTTTCTGAACCGTCCGAGCTCAAATCAACTGATTCGTAAATAAAAGTCCCATCGGGGGCCAGATAAATATCACCCGACACACGAGTTATTTCTCTTTCGTCCGGATTTGTGTAATTTTCCAGCTTCATTTCCACAAACCGAAACTGTTTCGTAAACACTTCGTCTTCCGGTGGTTCAGAAATAACCCAGAGCGGAGACGGCTCGCCGCTGAAGAATGGATAACCATCGTTTTCAAACGTATCCGTGCGAACGATATCAAACCCGGCGTCTTCATAGGGGGTTAATAACCGCATCTCAAATGTGGTCAAACCTTCCCCCCCGGCACTCTCTTCGACCCCAGAGGTCTCCACGTCCCAGAAACTGGCATCTACTTCTCCTCCGTCAAAGGAACTACCGATCAGTCCACCTGCCAGTCCTTCTTCCTCGGCGCTAACCGCTCCGACTGCATAAGTCTTTTCAATGAACCCGGAATTATAACCCACTAGCCCCCCCACTTCGCCGTAACCACTAACCTCGCCGGTAGCATAGGCATTGCTAATCAAGCTTTCAAGGTTTTCTCCAACCAGTCCACCGATCAAATAGTTATTACCGCTAACTTTACCGGTCGCGTAGGACGCAAAAATTTCGCCCTCCTGCTCGCTTAATCCAACCAGTCCACCGATGGTGTATTCACCAGAAACATCCCCCTCGGCGTATGAATGGCTAATTAGACTCGTATTTTCACCGGCCAACCCGCCCACGAATTCATAACCGTCAACTTCTCCCCCGGCATAGGAATTATAGATCGAGCCCCACTTATTCGAACCAACGAGCCCACCAACCACCTCGCTGCCATTCACGCTTCCCTCGGCGAAAGAATTAATGACTTTTCCATAATCATTTAGCCCAACCAGACCTCCAATATAATTTGTCGCCTCATGCCCGATTATATCTCCGGTGGCGTTAGATTCAAAAATAATTCCTTCATTTGATCCAGCGAGACCGCCAATTTCAGTCAGACCGGAAACTTCCACTTCAGATGCGGAGTTAGTTATTAAGCCACTGTCACCCTCGTGTTTAACATTGGCGCCGACCAGACCACCGGCGACACTATCACTATAAACGGCACCGCTTGCATAAACGCCAGCTATCTGACCATAGCTAACACCGGCTAAAGAACCGGAAGCAAGATAGCCGGTTATGTCAACGTCAATTAAATTTAAATTTGCTATTTGACCGCCCTCGCCTACGGAAGCAAAAAGTCCAGCTCCAACATAATCTGGACGATCAATAGCAAGGTCACTAATTGTCAGATCCTGACCGTAAAAAACACCGTTAAACGGCGTCGGTAAGGGAGTATCATAATCATCATCTTCTTCTTCAAAGTCGATCGCTCCGATTGGTTCCCAGCCGGCGCCCTCATTTGCGTCCGCGGAAGCTATTTCCTCGTAGCCAGGCGAATTTTGGTCCAAATTTTCAACAAGAACGTAGTGCGCTTCCAGCTCATCACGGATAGCGTCAAGGTCATACCAGTCAGTAATCCAGTAGGGAGCATCTTCCGTGCCGTCGGCAGTGGCTCCCAACCAGGCGGCACCAAGCCTGAGAGCTCGAAACACTTCTTCCGTGTTGGAAGTTCTAATTTTAAAAGTAATTTGATCAACCTCACCGGCACCGGTAACTTCGTTTTCAACTGCCTGCCAGCTTCCCCGGTCCAGGTCCAGCGGCGAACTCCAGAGCGGCTCCTCATCCCCCAGCTGAAGCCCAAGTTCAACACGCCCCGTACCGGCCACCCATATTTTTCCTCCAACGACACTTTCATCGCCGTCAAGTTCAACCGACTGTGAGAGGGTGCGTTCTCCCGAACCGTGCACGCGCACAGAGTAATCACCGAGCAAGGCCTCATCGTCGTCAGGCCACCAGTTGTGGCTAAGATCCTCCGAACCCTGCCAGTTCTCCGGCCGCCCCTCCTCGGTCCACTGCTCAAAGTCAGCGTTAGCGAGCAGATTATCTTCGAAATCCGGCAGCTCCACTCCCTGGGTTGCGGTATCACCTTCCTCACCGGCCGGCGAAGACGTTTCACTCCCCGCAGCCAGGGCATCCGGCTGGTCGGCCTCGGGAAGACTTTCCCAGTACTCGATTATTCGCCCCGGTATTAATTCCGTGTCCCCGTCTTTTTTCCCTAAAAAATCTTCCCAGTGGTCAAGCACTTTAACTTCTAACTCCTCCTGTTCCTCTTCAACTGCCCGGATCGGACCGAAGCTAAAAGCATACTCTGAGGGGGTGGCCGCAGTAGCGTTATGAGGGAAAACAAGAAAAAGTAACAGAATAGCAAACATTACAACCGGCATTAGGATATTGATAATTTTTCCGGTTTGGTCCATCTCAAATTCAAAAATGGATGCTCACCCCGGCGTTAAGAATGTAATGAATACCGGAGCTATCAAGATCCGAGGGGTCGTCTTCAAGGTGAACGCGGTAGGGTCCAAGATCAAGGTTGAAAGCAAGCCGGCGGGTAAAATAGGAGCGGAAACCGCCAAAGGCACCGTAGATGTAGCCGTCGCCCTCGGTTATTGTCGACTCGTGTTCCACATAAAGAGCGTCAGCTCCCCAGTAGAGACGGTGTGGCCCAAAGCGGTGAAAGATCTGACTGCCGCGCAGACCGTAGACCAGGATATCGCCGTCCAGATCGCTAAATCCCCGAAACTCCAGTCCATAGGAGCCAGCTTGATAACCTAGCGAAACACCGGGATAATTTAGTCCCAGGTAAAGACCATCTTCCACGGCAGGCATAGCATTAAGGGAGAACAAGGGAGAAAAAATTGAAATCAGTAAGACAAGAAATAGAAAGCGGATAAATTTAAAGATATATTGCATGGTATAAGCTCCAATTTAGCCCAAATTAATCCCACTGCTAACCGCTACAAGGGTACTTCCTAAGTTCTCCGAATGCAAGATAAATTTTAATCTTTTCTTAAATATCATAAAAATTTTCTTGCATAAACGGGTCTCTGGATTTATCCTTTGAGTAGTTAGATATCAGAATTAAAATTTTCTGCGAGTACCGAGAAACAGGCTTTGACTATGAACTATCTTAAAATAGTTGCCGGATTTCTGGCTGTTCTGGTCCTTCTTTTCTGCCGGACTATTATATTCACTCCCCCGGTTCAAGCCGGCAACTTTTTTCGCGAATCCCTATCCGGCGAACTCGACATGCGAGTTTACTACGACAGCATTCGGGGCAACGAGGAGCTCTCCTTTAAAGAGGACGGGGTAAACTATCTCTCCGACGTATATTTTTATTACAACAAAATGGTGGGTATGGACGACAACATAGCCTTAAACGGCCAACTATACCTGCGGGCCACCGACGACAGAAGATTTCAGACGCGAAACGACCGGGTGCGGGTGGAAAACCTCTACCTGACCGCTGAACGCAACGGCTTCTGGCATCTAACCGGCGGTTATTTCAGTGAAAACTACAGTTCGCTGACAATGAATACAACCCAGCTCGGCTTAAAGGGTAATTACCGGCTGCGGGAAGACCTGACCCTGAGTGCTTTTGGCGGACGCGACCGTCGTGCTCGCTCCGACCAGTATCGGCGCACCAGCGGTGGCGCCCAGATAAACTGGCTGGAGAGTGACAGGGCCGAATGGGAGCTCAACACAGTGCGCACGCGGGACCACAAATCAAGCTCTGACATAGATGATTTGGCCCGCTCAAACGAGGTTATCTCGGTGGCAACCAGGCGTGAAGAGCTGGACGGGGCGCTGAGTTTTCGAGGAGAAATAGCTTCCAGCAGCGTCGAAGAGGGAGACACTGAGCATAGTGGAAAACAGGCTTACAGGGCCAACCTTAACCTGTCGCCAACTGACAACCTGAGAGCCGGCTACCGATTCGAGCGGACGGACGAGCTATTTGAATCTTTCACAGCCTCCACCCGGCAGGACCGTATCCTGCACCGCTCCAACCTCGATTACAACCCACAGTTTTTAAACCTGGAGCGCTTCGGTTTCAACTTCATGGGACAGCGAGATATTGATGAAGTCACTAAAGGGGACGAACGTGACCGGCGCTCTCTGCGCGGTGGACTGGACTATCGCGGCGCCCCGGGCGCCTGGCTGACCGATTTCAGCCTGGCAAATGAGCGTTACTGGGACGAGGCCCAATCTGCCGGTCTGGACGAACGGCTTAACGAGATTGAACTTTACCTCGACCTGGGCTGGAGTGACCTGTTGCTGGCCTCCACGTATGAAGACCAGCACGGTGCCCCGGAACGAGCCCGCGACCACCAGAGTGTTCTGTTCTGGGATTATCTCTTTTTAGGCATACCAATTGACCTGGAGACAGGAATTGAATACCGTAAAGACCGTGAGGAAGACGGCGGCGAAAATATATACCACCGGCGAAGCGTGATCGAACAGCACGCAACCCTGGGCCGCGGCGACGCCCGGCTGGGTCTGAACTACCGATACGATTACGATCGACGCGGTGACGACGCCGGTGACGTTGTGCAGGAAGAGTTTGAAACCCGTCTTGATTACTTTTTGGATCGAGATTTCGAGCAAATACTCTCCCTCCGGTTTGAATGGTTTGACAACCGGGATAAAGCCGATTCACAACGAGACTACTCAGAATATACCTACGAACTCAGGTTCAGGAGTCAATTTTAATGAATAACTGTAAAAGCAGATCCGTAGTTGTCATAAAAAATATCACTGGTTTTAAACTCTGGATGGTGATCATATTCCTCTGTTCTATGATTTCGGGGTTATTTTATCCCGCCGGGGCCGGAGCAACTGAAATTGATTTGAGCATTTATAATCTGGAGGGGAATGTAAGCCAGCAGCGGGCGGAAGAGGATCTAAAACCAGAAGTTGGTGACGCCATCAGGGAGGGAGATGTGCTGCGCACCGATGGAAATTCCACAGCCACAATAGTAATTCCCGGCTTAACTTACATGGAAATTGCTCCCGGTTCAGAACTACAGATACACCAACTAACCGGCCGCCGAGAGTCACGGGGCCTATTCTTTTTTGCAGAGGAAGTAGAGATCAGAGAAATATTGATGGAGACAACCGGCGGGGAGATTCGCTCTACTACCGCCGAAGAGCCGGAGGCCGAGCTGGAGCTGGAATTATTTACTCCTAACGCCGTCATGGGAATTCGCGGGACCACTTTTGATGCAACAGCAGTTCCCGGCGAGTTCTCCGAAGCCGGTGTGCTGGA
>CAZMIT010000073.1:0-6318 GCA_964566495.1 uncultured bacterium
CGTAAATCAAGATCAAGGTCAAGATGGATTCCGGCTCGGAGGCCGGAATGACGTTCAGGAGATCAAAATCAAGTTCAAAAACGGGGACGCAAAGTTGTAAAGGCGTGAGCAATGAGCGATAGCGAGATTGTCCGAGATATTTCGCCACTCTTACCTTCCAGTTTTTAATTAATTAGCTATAATTTATATGAAAAATATACCCGGCGTGCCGGGCGGGGAGTTAGCGGTCCCCTGTATCCGAAAGCCGCTTAACGCGGAGCCGACCGTCGGGGTGAGGATAGCGTCACTTGAGACCGCCATGCCCGAACGTGATGACGGTTGAGCCCTGCAGGTCAGAGTGCTTCGAACCCCGTCAGGCCCGGGAGGGAGCAGCGGTAAGGAGTTACTTTGATGTTGCAGGGGGTCTTGGCCCGAGCGTAAGGACATGGTATGGCTCGAAGTGCTCGCTGTTCGAACCCCGGCTGCACGCCGGCTTATTACTATAGCGGGGAGCAGAGGCCAGGGAGCGGGGCGTAAGTCATCGAGCAGGCGAACTTGGGAGCATGCGAACCGGCGAAAGAGCGTAAATCAAGATCAAAGTCACTGGATTCCGGCTCGGAGGCCGGAATGACGTCAAGTTCAAGTTCCGCCCTCGCCCTTGGAAAAGACCGAAGTGGCGAAATTGCGAGGGGGCGATGGGGCGAGGGGGCGACAAGGCGAGGAGCGAGGTTGCGAAGAGCGAAGAAGCGAAAAGGCGGAAGTTCGTAAACCGTGTTCGGTAACTTCAACACCGGATACACAAGAGAGGCAGAAAAGAGATGGAGGTTCAAGGATGACGTATCGTGTGCTGGCGCGAAAATACCGGCCCGAGACTTTTGAAGAGGTTATCGGGCAGGACCATATAACCAGGACACTCCTGCGCAGTCTGGAAAATGACCGGGTTGGCCACGCCTACATCTTCAGCGGTCCCCGGGGCATCGGTAAGACAACTACGGCCCGTCTGCTTGCCAAAGCAATAAACTGCGAGAACGAAGACGACGTTGAACCCTGTAACGAGTGTACCTCCTGCCGCCAGATTAGTGAGGACCGCGACGTCGACGTGATCGAAATTGACGGAGCCTCGAACAACAGCGTCGACCAGATACGGACCCTGAGGGAGAACGTCCAGTATTCTCCCGCCCACAGTGAAGTCAAAGTGTATATCATAGACGAAGTGCACATGCTCTCCCGCTCCGCCTTCAATGCCCTGCTAAAAACGCTGGAAGAGCCCCCTGACCACGTGATGTTTATCTTTGCCACCACTGAAATAGACAAGGTTCCCGAGACCATACTCAGCCGCTGCCAGCGCTTCGACTTCCGCCTCATTCCGCAGAAACTTATCGCCGAGGCCCTGGAGGATATATGTGAACAAGAAGATATACCGGCCGAGGCTGAGGCACTCTACTTGATCGCTAAGTTTGCAGCCGGCAGTCTCCGTGACGCTCAGAGTATTCTCGATCAGATGATTAATTTTACGGCCGCCGGCGAGAAAAAAATCACCCAGGAACTGGTCAGTGAGACCTGGGGTTTGGCCCCCTACGACAAGTTGTTGGACCTGATTGAGGCATTGGAAGAGAAGCGCCAGGACGACATTATTGAGTTCATCCACGAGCACGTAGAGGCAGGACACGACCTGATGGCCCTGATCTCCGACCTGGCCGAGATGTTTCGCAACTGTCTGCTTGTAAAAGAAACCAACGACGGCTCTCGCTACCTGGGACGCTCCGTGCCCGAGGAGATTATCCCTGAACTTAAAACCAGGGCAGAGAACTTCTCGCAATTAGAGCTTTCCTGGTGCTTTGAACAACTTCTCGAGCTGCACGATAAGCTACGCCAGTTCAGTCGCTTTCAGCTTGAACTGGCAGAAGTGACCCTGATTAAAATGAGCCGCGGCCGGCCAAAATACAGCCTTGGTGAGCTCACCGATAGATTGGAAAAACTGGAGCAGAGCCCGGGAGGAGAACGGCCTAAACCCAGAGCGACTAAGAGCAAGCAAAAAGAATGCAAAACTCCGGCTAAAAAAACAAAAAAACAACAGAAAAAGAAAAAAAAGAGCACTGACCAGCCGAAAAACAAGGGGGTTAAGAAGGAAAAAAAGGAAAAAACCGAGTCAGCCAAAAATGAGGGTAAGCCCGAAAAGAAACAGCAAAAAAAGGTAACAAGCAGCGAGATAAGAAAACAGTGGGAAGATATCCTGGCGGCAATTCCAAACCCGGCCCAGGCCTACCTGCGCAATAGTCGCAAGGTCCGAATGAAGGACGGAGCGCTGGAAATTATCTTTGATCCGGACTGGAAAAATCACGTCAAACAACTGCACAAAGATAAAAGCATGAGCAGCATCAAAGAGGCTATTGACGAGGTTACCGGCGAGCAGCCGAAGGTAAATATTGTAGTCAGCGGCGGTAACAAAGCCGAAGAAACGGATAACGAAGAGAAAAAAGAGGTTACAGGTGAAGAAAACAAAGGCGAACCCCGCCTGGTATCGCAGGCCCGCGAAATATTTGAAGTGGACAATGTTGAAAAAATTGAATCATAATCTCATCAACTTGAAAGGGGAGTAAAATCATGGACATGCAACAGCTACTTAAGCAGGCCCAGGATATGCAGCAAAAGTTTCAGGAGGCGCAGGAACAACTGAAGGACGAGCAGTTTTCCGGCCAGGCCGGCGGTGGCATGGTAGAAGCGACGGTTAACGGACAGGGTGACCTTGAGGAACTTGAAATCAAGCCCGAGGTCGTCGATCCCGAGGACGTGGAATTACTGGAGGACATGGTTTTAAGCGCCATCCAGACGGCAACTGAAAAAGCAAACGAAAAGCAGGAAGAAGTTTTAGGAGGGATGGGTCCCGGCGGCGCCGGCGGTATGGGAGGCCTTGGCAACCTGCTGGGGTGAAGGACCCTGTCACTGCCGCGAGAAAAACGGCTGCGCTCCAGCCGCAAGATTCAACAAACCTTCAATAAAGGGGTCTTTGTCAGCGGTGACCTGTGCCACCTTGTCCACCTGAACGGCCGTGAAGAAACAACAAAAGCAGCCTTCATAATATCGCCTAAGACGGCTCGACGGGCCGTGGACCGCAACCGTATCAAGCGGCTTATGAAAGAAAGTTATCGTCAGCTGCTGCCGCAAATTAAAGAGCGGGGTTACTGGCTCGTCTTCCTGGCAACGCGCGCCGCCAAACCAGAGCTCAAACGCCAGGATTTTGACCCCCTTGTCAGGTGGCTCTGTCAGGAGGCTAAGGTTCTTGAAGAGAATAATTGATTTTTTTCTGCGCGGCTATCAACGCCTGCTATCGCCATTTTTGGGAGCACACTGCCGTTACAGGCCAAGCTGTTCCGAATACATGCGACAGGCGATAAATAAGTTTGGACTGCTGCGGGGTGGCTGGCTGGGAATCAGGCGAATTTTGCGCTGTCATCCCTTCGGCGGCCACGGCTACGACCCCCTGCCGGAGGAGTAGGTATGTTATAATTAGTGGAAAATTGGGAAATTGGAAAACCAAGTTCTTTTGGACATGGATTGAGATCGGATTTTTTTGGAAGTAAACAACCTGGAGGGGTGGCCGAGTCCGGCTGAAGGCGCCGCATTCGAAATGCGGTATGCCCTTGCGGGCATCGTGGGTTCGAATCCCACCCCCTCCGTTAGTTCAGCTAAAAGCTGAAAGTTGAAAGCTGAAAGCGTAAGTTCAACATCAAAATCAAGTTCTTATGGGACACGGATGGAGTTCGGATTGAGATCGGATTTGGGAGAGGTTTTTACTCCGGGAGTGGTTTGAAGTGCGAAAGTCTTTAGTTATTTTTTTACTGGTTATTCTTACGGCTCCGGTTAACGCTTTAATAGCCGGTGAAGCGGCTTACTTTGAATACGAGGTTAACGCGACCGACAATATCACTCTGCAGGTAGGAACTCGGAACCTGCGCACTGATTTTGAAGCGAACGGCGAGTCACACTCGATAATTTACAGGGGAGATACGAGACCAGCTGTTGCCTATCTCCTGGAAGACGGGGCGGCGGTTCGCTTCACCCGAAGCGCCCTGGAACGGGTCGCAGCACACTTTAACATCCGTTTTGAAGAGATACGGGAACAGCTCGAATACACACTGGAAGGAATGAGCGAGGAACAGCGACAAGAGCTACTGAAAACTATGCCTGATTTTGAATCGATAGACCTGGACTCGCCACCACTGGTCACGTTTGACAGAAAGGCTGAGGTAACCTGGGAAGACTTTGAAGCAGACAGCGTAACCTTGAGCGTCAACAACGAAAAGCGGGGTGCTGCCACTTTACTCAGACAGCCCCCCGTGAAATTGAGCGAACCCCAGAAACAGACGCTGACCAATTTCCAAGAGCTGCTGAACGTCTGGATCGAAATAGTCAGCCGGCAGCCGACCGAAATCCAGGCGGAAGACCCTTACGAACAGACTCAGAACCTGGTTATAGAGTATCTACCCCGGCTGGCAAAATTTGCAAACGATACACAAATAACCATGCGCAACTGGGGGCTAAAACCGCGCGATGAAATTAGCTTTAAACCGGACGACGAGATGCCGGTTGAAGCTGTGGGCGGCCAGCTACTCTTCGAGTAGGAAAATTTAAGCTGAGCTGATTTTGCGAAGTCGAAAACCTTCCTGCCAGCTATCCAAACTTATCTACAACCCTTAACGGAGATGAATGAGAATGAACGAGAAGAGGCCAATGCTTGAGTATGAGGGCGTGACAAAAAAATATGGTGAGCTGACGGCCCTGAAGGATTTCAGCTTGAAGCTCTACCGGGAAGACTTTTTGGGGCTGGTTGGACCAAACGGGGCCGGAAAAACAACCGCGATACACCTGGCCACAGGACTGGCGAAACTCCGCGAGGGCCAGATAAAAATTAAGGGGAACGACGTAGTCAACGATTATACAAAAGCGCGACGGCTGGTCGGGCTGGCCCCCCAGGAACCAAACTTTGACCGCTTTTTTTCTGTGCTCGACTGCCTTGTCTACCAGGGCGGTTATTTTGGCATGGCACCTGACGAGGCGCGGGAACGAGCGCTGGAGCTGCTGGAGCTGTTTGAACTGACAGAGAAGGTAGACAGCAAGCCCCCGGACCTCTCGGGGGGACAAAAGCGCCGGCTGTTGCTGGCCAAGGCCGTGATTCACGACCCGGAGATAGTCATTCTTGACGAGCCAACTGCCGGCCTGGACGTCGAATTGCGGCACAAGCTCTGGGATTACCTGCGCCGCTTGAAAGGACGGGGCAAGACCATCCTGCTGACCACTCATTATATTGAAGAGGTAGAGGCACTGGCCAACCGGGTCGCTATTTTAGACGAGGGGCGGTTGTTGCTTGAGGATAGCGTTGAAAATGTCATGGAGCGCTACGGTCGCTACAGCTGTGTTTTCAAAGTGCGGGGACTTGAAGAAAAAACGGCCCGCCAAGTCTGCGAGGAGTATTCTTTTGTTAACGTAGAAAACTCCTCTTTGCGGGCCAACGGTCACTGTTTTGACGAGGAGATTAACGACCTGCTGACAACCCTGATTCGCGAAGACGTGAAGATCAAGGAGATGCGAGTCGACGAGACGCCGTTGGAAGAGATATTTTTGAACAAGATAAAGGGAGGCGAAACAAATGCGTGACTTCATAACGCTAACAAGAAGGGAGCTGAGACGTTTCCTCAGCCTTCCCAACCAGACAATTTTTCCGCCGGTCATGACGGCGATGCTGTATATTCTCATCTTCGGTTACTCGCTGGGCGGCGACATTCGAAAAATCCAGGGTTTCCCCTACGTCGTTTACATATTACCCGGATTAATCATGATGGGAGTAATAAACTCCGGCTACGCTAACTCGACGACCTCACTGTTCATTGCCCGCTACGAGAATTTCATCCAGGACCTGCTGGTCTCACCGCTCTCCTATCTGAAAATTGTTGGCGCTTATATTATTGGTGCCACCTGCCGGGGCTTGATTGTTGGACTGCTGACTCTCCTGATCGGACTTATTTTCGTTGACCTGCCGGTCGCTAATCCCTTTGCCATGGTCATATTTTTAGCTTTAACCGCCGCAACTTTCGGATCTTTCGGTCTGCTGGTTGGTCTCTGGGCCGAGCGCTGGGACAACATAGCCGTCTTCTTAAACTACCTGATTACACCGCTTATTTTTCTCGGCGGGGTCTTCTACAGCATTGAACAGTTACCCGCGACCTGGCGACGAGTCAGTAAGTTTAATCCGCTCTTCTACATGGTCGACGGCTACCGTTATTCAATGCTCAACATCTCGGATGTCTCGCCCTGGCTCTCTTTTTTAGTTATACTTGTGCT
>CAZMIT010000074.1:0-6109 GCA_964566495.1 uncultured bacterium
ATGCAGAATGCCCCCGCTGTGGCGGTAATTTGATTTCCCGGCGAGGTCAATACGGTAAATTTGTCCACTGCGACCGGGAAGACTGTGATTTCACCTCTAATCCGCCGGCAAAAACATATCGCTGTCCAATCTGTGAGCGTCACATGGTAAAAAAGAAAGGCGGTCGCTCAGCAGTATATCATTGCCTTGCTCACCCGGATTGTGAGGGCCGGCGGCCGGTTGGTAAGCCGAAGATGAATTACAGCGAGTTACAAGAGAAAATCGGCCCCTGTCCGGAATGTGGGGAGAAAATGGACCGCCGAAAAGGGCGCTACGGTTATTTCTGGGGCTGCTCTAAGTATCCGGAGTGCAAAGGCACTAAAACTGAGAAATAGGGGGGGAGATGCTCCGCCAGGTTCTAACCATCCTCAAAAAGTATTTGACGCAAGCGATCGTAACATGTATCATGATTGCAAAGCCTAAGAATTAAGTTTTTAATACCGGCTGTAGATATATTGGATTATCAGCGTTATCTATCATCACCGGGAGTAATTAAATGGTCGACGAAACGACTGACAGTACACCTGATGAACTGGAAGAGAAGAAACAAAAGGGTGCTAATTGTCCTTCCTGTGGCTACCACGTGGGTGGACTCCTTTCCTGCCCGCGCTGTGGTGAACGTGTCACTAAAAGCAATCCTATCTTTTTAATCAAAACTATAGCAATAATTGGTTCGATTCTCGGGATAATATTTCTCTGGGGGTATACACGCTACGTACATGAGATTCCCAGCGTTGAGATAGCTGAAATTAACGAGGCCATGAACGGGGCGCTTGTGAGAATTACCGGCGATGTTACGGAAGTTAACGTAGATGCGGGGGAGAATCGCTTTATTATGACACTCTCCCAGGCTGGCGATGATATAGACTTGCTTGGTTTTAACATGTTAGAAACTTTCAGAGAGCATTTTGATGGTGAGTTTCCTCCCAACAATTTTGATCGGATAGAAGTTATCAGTCAGATTAACATTGACCCCCAATTTGGTGCTTCAATGTTTCTGCGCACGCCGGAGTGGTTCCGAATTCTTGAACGCTGGTATGAGCGAGAAACTGTGTCGATCGGCACTTTAAGTCACGATAATATTGGCGAAAATCATGTTGTTGAGGCGCAGGTTATGGGGATTGAACGCCCCGGGGGAATACGTCTGATTAGCCTCCATGACGGGACTGGCGAGCTTGATCTTGTCGTCCCCGATTTTCTCTACGAGGATATGCCAGCCGACGTTCAACGGGCTATTGTTTCACCGGGCCAAAGAATTAAGACCGTGGTCGAAGTTGGCGAGTTCAGAGATGACCTTCAGCTTGACCTCGCAAGCACTGAAACTATTGTGGTGGTTGGTAATTAATGTATTGTCTAACAGATAGGACTCAAGTACGTTTGCCTCAGTTAGGGTGGAAATTAGATGGTTGAATTAAACGGAGACGAGTCAACCGATTATTCTGCCCATGGTGGGATTGAAGAGGACGACGAGGCTTATTACTGGGAGTGTCCTACTTGCGGAGACGAAGCGGAAGGCCATTTAACCTGTCCCACTTGTGGAGCCCGGATAACAAAGAGTATTTCGCTGAGTATCATAAATAAGTTGGCTATTGCGACGATTGTAGTTGGCCTCTTATTTCTGGGTGTAGCCTCATTTATTACGGCGCCGGCCGAGTTTGAGATTGGAACTATAATGGAAATACATCGCGAGGAAATAATGGACAGGATAGATTTAGAAGACCCAACCCGGGTCTTGAACGACGCCTATCGAAGAGTCCGCCGTCATATCCTCTATCCCGGACAAGTTGACTACCAGGAGCCGGACGAAGGATCCGGTGAATTTTCTATTTCTGTCGAACCGACCAGGATAGTAGGTCGGGTGGCGGAGGTTGAACTTCAAGAAGCCGATGATCACTTCATGCTCAGAATCACTGACGGTGAAGATAATATTCGAGTACGTGGTTTTAATGCACTGAGTGATTTTCAGGAGGAATTAGGAGAAAGATTCCCTCCGAACTTATTCGACCGGGTCGAAATCATTGGTTCGCTCGATCTTGACTCACAGTGGGGCGCCCAGATGTATCTCAGTCTGCCTCAGCGGTTTCGGGTCATCGAACCTTTTGAAGACCAGAGGAGAGAGATCGCCGCAATTAGCGCTGCAGATATTGGCGAATATTACTGGGTGAGCGGTACAATTAATGAGGTCTCACGACCCGGGCAGCTGCGGGTGATTGAACTTGAGGACCGGGGGGTTAGAATAGAAATGGCGGTCCCTGATTTCATCTTTGATGATTTGCCTCCGACCGAACAAAATCTACTGACAACACCGGGGACTACCGTCGATATTTTAACTCAGGTAGGCGAGTTTCGCGGGAACCCCCAGCTTGAACTCGCCAACCCGGACGACCCCGACACAATTCGCGAGGTCCAGTGACAAATGATTAACCCCAATAATAGGAAGTGTGGGCAATGGATTTTTTCTATCGACCGGCAGTGATAATTGGCTATTCTTTGCTCGGCACGCTAATTGGCTCAATTTTTTGTTCCATCCCCTCTCTTCATATTTACAACCTGGCTGGCGTCGCTTTTGTAATCTGGCTGGGGGTTAGGTCGATAATACCTTACTACGCTCTTGCACCGTTTTTTATGTCCATGGTAGTAGCCTTTTCGTTTATGAATACAATTCCAATGACTTTCCTTGGTGCATTTGACGAATCGGCGGGAGCGACCCTGCTGCCCTCGGCTGCTATGGTCTCCCAGGGCAAAGGCAAGGATGCTGCGCTGCTTACCGGTATAGGAACGCTTATCGGAGCTGTTCTCCTTATACTGTTGACACCTTTTTTCTATGTGATCTGGCCTTATATTTACGAAATTGTTGGAGCTCACCTCCACTGGGCTCTTGGAGTAATTATAGTCTTCTATATAATGAGTGAATGGCCAAAAGGAGCCGGACGGGGGACGGACCCCTGGACTAAATTTAAGGACGCCTGGCGCAACCTGTTTGCCGGGCTTTTTACTTTTGCCGCGGCGGCCATCTTTGGTCTCATATTTACCACTCAGAGCATCATACCCATTGAAGCCGCCTTCCAGAATATTATGCCTGTCTTTGTGGGCTTTTTTGCTTTCCCCTCGATAATTCAAAGTTTAATAGCCGACTATGATGTGCCTGAACAGTATGATCCGAAACAGATTAATGCCGACTGGAAAGACTTCGGTTACGGAAGCGGTGTTGGGGTTGTGGGAGGCCTCATGGCTGCTTATTTACCGGCGGTCACCGCCGGTATTGGAGCGCTGTTTGCCGGCCACGCCACCAACCATCAGGCCCTGGATAAACCGAAAATGGAAGACCCGCCTGAAGATTCTGATCTAGCTATTGATTACGTGATGCCCGAGATGTTTTACCGCCAGGAGCGTAATTTTCTTATTTCCGGCGGCGTTGGAAAAATATTTTACTACGTTGGCGCCTTTTTGCTCCTTTTTGTCATAACTGACATGACGCCCGGGGGGATGGGGCGTGGTGGTTTGAACTTCATTCTTCGCCCCGCTTTTTCACCTGAACCCGGTGATTACTGGGTGATTGCTGGAACTATTCTCTTCAGCGCCGCTGTTTCCTTTTTTATGCTTTACCTGGTTACCAAGCTATGCATCAAATACATCCATAACTTTGACGCTACCCTTCTGCACTATTTTGCGCTAATCGTGGTAACTGTTATAATCTACTTCATGACCGGTATTCCGGGACTGATCATTACTTCAATAACCACTATAATCGGAATGGTCCCGGTTTTTTTCAACTGCCGTCGCAGTCACTGTATGGCAGTATTGCTGGTGCCAATAGCACTGAGCATGGCCGGCTACGGCGACATGATCGGTCAAATTTTTGGTTTAATTTGAGGTGACTTTTAAGTGAAGGGTTTAACACATTTTATTTCCGGCGTTGCAGCCTCTACATTTATCCCTGAAGTTGTGAGGATGTCGGCGGCCAGCCGCGCCGATGCCGGTGGCGCTGTATCAAACTCTTTTATAATCTGTCTGGCTGGCTTGTATGCAGTCATGCCCGACACTATGGACTTTAAACTGGGCCAGTTTTTTTCAGTCGCTGACTATCAAATTGACCCCCATCCGGAAAACCCTGACGCTCAAGAAATGGCAGAGACACTTGCCGCAGCTATTGATGACGCTCACCGTTCGGGAGATGAAGTGCGTGTTCAATTTTATCCCATCCAGCTTGGGGCTAACGAGTGGCGGCGTTATCACGTCCTGTTTGACGAAGACGAAGTAACCATCCAGTTCGACGAAATTGTTACTACCTCCCAGCTTCCCATACCAGAGACCGAACCTGAGTTCGAGCGAGTTGGAAGAGCAAAGCTGAAGGAGGCAACTCTCAAGGGAAGGACAACCGACCTCGACTGGCTTAATAAGCTAATCCGCTGGACACGTCAAAAAATAAAAGGACCGGACAAAGGGGGCGGTGGCATGAAACCCTCTACCCTGGATATTTTAAGTGGGACCCAGTTTGCCTTCCAAAAGGAATCGGATGGGAAAGTGTACCTCAACTGGTTGCCCTGGCACCGGACCTGGAGCCATAGTTACGTTCTGGGAGCAATCCTGGCTATTCCCGCATTTGTAATCCCCTTCCTGTTAAATATGACCAACTGGTGGCTTTATGGGGTAGTCTCTATTCTTGGTTTCTGGGTCCATTTGACCGAGGATATGACCGGACATATCGGTGGGTCGTTGCTCTGGCCGCTTTTTACCCCGCGCACGGAAGGACTGGAGTTGTTCAGCGCCAGCGACCCGCGCACCAACTTTTCTATCGACTACACCGCCATAGTTTTTATTATTTTAAATTTAGATTACTATTCTACTCAGCTTATTCCGATTAACTGGTGGTTGTCTGTCCTGTTATTTATAGTAATTCCGATGGGAATTTACTTCTGGATGATCGGTGAGATTAAGAAAAATATCCGCAAAACACACGGTCGCAGCATTGAGGAGGAACCCGATGGTACCGGCGAGCCTGTCCTGGACTAACAGGCAGACGGGTAACGACAACCACTCTTCGCACCCTGAATAGCAGTTAATGAAGGTGGGGATAACTTGAATAAAAAGAAATTCATCAAAAAACAGGCAGTTAACTCAGAGCTGGCCGAGGCCGCCTGGGAAGAAGCTGGTGGCGATGCTTCCCGGGCAAAAAAATTGCTGCAGCCGGTTTCGGTCTGTCTGAAAGGCCGATTCCAGGCCAGCGGTCGCAGCGGTCTCTGGTATTTTGACTGGAACGCTGCCCGCAATCGATTAAATGATACTGACGTGGTTGTCCTTTCAAAAAAAACCAAAGGAACCTCTCCAAGGTTATCTCCCAAAGCCTTCAAGAAAAATCTTCAAAAAGCTCAACGTTCGTCAGATAAGCTCAGTGGTCCGATTAACAAGCTCAATTCCCGCCTGGAAAAATTGCTTGAGGATGAAAGCTCTAAAGTTGTCGAGGCCTTAAAAGATCAGGAATACGATAAAATCCCGCCAGTAATGCGAACCGTGGTCGCTGATACGCTTGGTTTTGACCTTACCACCAATGAAGTTCATTACACCCTGCGCCGAAAAATTGATAAACTGGATGATGAAGACTCCGACAAGCCTGACGAAGACGAGCTCTATATCCCCTGCGATATTCCTATCAACCCCGTAAAAGGAATTTCGTTTGGAAATTTAAAAAAAGGGGATACAATTTATGCCCGAGTTGATGACATTCCAACCGCCATGAAGGATAAAGTCGAAGTTCGGGAGGCCCTCCGTGAAATTGAAAAGAAAATCAGTGGAGAGAAGGAGTTATTCCCGGCTAAGTTAATATCAGGACGTTCAACTGGCTCCAGAAAAGTTGAACTGACTCTGGAAATCACCCCTGACGTCGTTGGCAAAGGTAGCTGCAGTCGGGATGTCAGTATTCTGGTCCCCGAGGAAACTGCTGAAAAACGAAGTGGCGCTTCCACCGGGGGAGGTCTCAGTGAAGAAACAAAAGTTGCACTGGGAATAGTGGTTCTCGTTATTTTTTTCTTATTTATTGCTGTTTTGGGTTGGTTTTATCTTTTCTAATTGG
>CAZMIT010000075.1:0-6080 GCA_964566495.1 uncultured bacterium
TATAGCCCGGTCCTTACCTTTTTCTATTAACTCGCCACAAACGTATGAATACATGCGTCAAAACTCCTGAAATAAAGGTTAGTTAAATTATTTTTCCAAGGCGGACTTAATCTGTTGAATTACTACTTTTAATCGGGACTTTTTAACTGCACAACCGGCGGCTCGCTTGTGACCACCACCTTCGAAACGGGCCAGAAGCTCGCCAAAATGAGCCGGACACTTTTCTTCCGGCAAAAACATATTGTAGCCCAGCCCCAGCTTCACCTTGCTTTCGTTAAGCTCTTTAATTCTTAGGAACGAGTGCGCCTCGGGAGCAAGGATAAAGGGGATAAATTTATTTTGACAGAGCTTGCGCTGGGCCTCACTCAACTCCCGAAAGTCCATTATTAGCAGCCCCCCCTCGTTCTCCAGGTGACTGGCCATTATTTCTGTTCCACGTTCGAGGTTTTGCAAAAATTGATCGGCCCGGCGCCGGAAAATTGGATGTTCAAGGACGGTTTTAACTTCACCCTCATACAGTAGATTGATTAACAGCTGATTTTCAGCAACGCTGCGGTTGGACAGTGGGTGAGAATCAATGAGAAAACTCAACAAAACCACGCCCCGTGGATTTGTAATGTCTTCGCGTTTAAAGTCGGCGTTGTCGACCCGGTCAGTTTCTTTAAGAAGATGCTCAAGACCCGAGAACATGCTCGCCTTATCTCGCTCACGGTAGTAATTGTAGATAACCCGTGCGGCACTGGGAGCTTTCGGATTGTAACGTCCCTTAAACTCAACCGGTTGCTGGTTGCTGGCGTGGTGATCAAACCAGAGCCGACAACCTTCGATATAGGGCATATTTACAACAACGTCGACCGGACTCACCTTAAACTCGCCCGTCCTAACGTCTTCCAGGGGGACAAATTTAACTGTTCCTACCGACAGAGCACGTCGCAAAAGCACTGCTGATGCGATAGCATCGAGGTCTGAATTAGTAACTACCCTGACCGGGTGTTCTCCTCTCATAACGTCTGCCTCGCAAAAAAAGGTGGTATCATCTACAATTCAAGAACAGATTAATTTTATCACAACCCGGCTGCGAAAAAAACTTTGTAACCACTGCTATTTTCCACAACCAGAATATGAGTCCACTCCAAAAAGTCCGGCGTGACGTTACTTAACCCGATATTCCCTGTTAAAACCCCGGTTACAATGGACTCCTGCTTTAACAGGTATGACAAAGTGAGGTTTTTAGAGTAAACTGAGAATATATAATCAGCACTATTTATCATTTTTTGCTAATTTTTAAATTACTGGGTTGACTTTTTACCATACTTCGTGATTATAATTTACTGGTGGATAAAATGAATACCTATCCTTTAAGGAGGCGTTAACGTGAGTGACACTATAAAGCAGAGAGAACCTATTCCCAGTGATCCGGACGATTCAGTCTATCACACCAACCTATTTCTTACCGACGCACAGCTTAAAGCCGAAATTGAGAAATGTGAATATTGTGAGGAAAAACCCTGTCGCGACGGCTGTCCCGCCGACTGTTCGCCGGCTGACTTTATCAAGGCCGCCGAAGTAGGCGAAGACGTCGACTATCGCCGCTCAGCCGCTGAAATAATGACTTACAATCCTTTTGGAGGCGTTTGTGGGCTGGTCTGCCCGGACAAGCACTGCATGGCTCAATGCACACATAAAAACTTCGACTCTCCCGTCGAGATACCGGCCGTTCAGGCAACAATTGTCGAGAAAGCAAAACAGCTCGGGGTGATGCCGGCTCTGGAGTCGCCGGAGGCCACGGGCGAACCGGTAGCTATTGTTGGCTCCGGCCCGGCAGGTCTCGGTGCCGCGGCACTGTTAGCACAGCGTGGACACCCGGTAACAATATTTGAACGCGCTGACGAGCCGGGCGGTATGTGTCGCCTGATACCTGAGTTCCGGCTGGACGATGAAACTCTGCGCACGGACATGGAATGGCTGTTAGAATTGGACAATATCACCCTTGAAACCGGCGTTGAAATTGAGGAACCCGAACAGCTTCTTGACGATTTCGAAGCCGTTGTCGTCGCTGCGGGACTCTGGAACCCACTCTACCCGGGTATACCAAACCAGGAGCTTGGCATAGCCGGACTGGAGTTTCTTGAGTCACCGAAAGAATTTAAATTAGGTGACAACGTCGCTGTCATTGGCGGCGGCGCCACAGCCTACGACTGCGCAGTTGTGGCCGATCAGCAGGGGGCTGAAAGAGTAGAACTGTTTTCCCTGGAGAAACTTAGCGAAATGCCGCTTACAGCACGAGAAATGAACGAGCTAACCAGCAGTGGAATTGACGTTAACGGCCGAATACAGGTGGATACCATTCACTCCAACTCTTCCGACAAGATAGTCGGAATTACAGCACGCAAAATTGAACTGAACAGCGAGGAGTTTTCGCTTGACGCGATCGAGCCGGTTTCCAACTCGGAGATTACCCGCAACGATATCGACACTGTTATTTTCGCTATTGGCGCCACCTCTGAGGTGGAAACCTCAGACAACGACGCAATTTTTTACGCCGGTGACTGTGCCGAAGGCCCGACCACGGTAGTCGAAGGTTCGGCCGCCGGGAAAAACGTCGCTGAACAGGTCAGCGCCTATCTCGACGGCGAAAATATTCCCGAGTTTGAGCGTAACGAGTTTGGAGCCGTTAAAAGCACCATAGAAATTCCCGGTTTTGACAGGCACCCGGTGCCCTTAAATACCACCTTCTTCAACCTGGAACTTGAGCATCCCTTCCTGCTCTCCGCCGCTCCTCCGACGGACGGCTACGAGCAGATGAAGCTGGCTTTTGAAGCGGGCTGGGCCGGCGGAATCATGAAAACCTCATTTGCCGAAGGTCCCATCCACATCCCTGGCCATTACATGTATCAATACGACGACGAGACTTACGCCAACTGTGACAACGTCTCCGGCCACCTGCTTGACCGGGTCTGCGGCGAGATTGATGAGCTACAGGAAGAGTTTCCGGACAAACTGGTTGCCGCCTCGACCGGTGGTCCGGTTACCGGTAATGAAAGTGAGGACGCCAAAGGCTGGCAGAGTAACACCAAACGGCTGGAAGACGCCGGCGCCCAGCTAATTGAATACAGCCTCTCCTGCCCGCAGGGAGGCGAAGGCACCGAGGGCGACATTGTCGCCCAGAGTCCCGACCTCTCGGCACAGGTGATTGAGTGGGTGCTCAGCGAAAGCGACCCCGAGGTGCCCAAGCTGTTCAAACTGACTCCCGCGGTAACCGCTATTGAAACAGTAATTAACCGGATTAAAGAGGTTTTTGCAAAATATCCGGAACAGCGCGCCGGTATTACACTGGGCAACACCTTCCCTTCCCTGGCCCTTCAGGACAACGAGGAGAAAACCTGGGAAGAAGGAGTTGTCGCCGGCATGAGCGGTCGCGGTGTCCTTAATATCAACTATCACACTCTGGCCAAAGCAACGCCATTGAACGTCGCTATTTCCGGCAACGGCGGCCCGATGAACTACAAAGCGGCCGCGGACTTCCTGGCCCTCGGCTGTGAAACGGCTCAGTTCTGCACCATGCCCACGGCTATGGGTTATGACATCGTCCGGGAGCTCACCTCTGGCGTTAGCCACTTGATGGCCGAACGCGGTATCGAATCGATGGATGAGCTCATCGGAATTATGCTGCCCGAACCCGTCCGTGACTTCATGGAACTGTCCGATGAAAAACCGATCTCCGACCAGGACCGGGACCTCTGCACGCAGTGTGGAAACTGCACCCGCTGTCCTTACCTGGCTATCGAGATGGACGACGAAAATTACCCCGAGACGGACGCCGAACTCTGTATCGGCTGTGGTATGTGTCATAAGCTCTGTCCTTACGGCGCCATCGAGATGCGCGAACGCACCGCCGAGGAGGCTGAGCTTCTAACGGAGGGTTAAAAAATCTTTCAAACTGCCCCCAACCATATCCGCAATTGCGGATACACGACATATGATTTGAGGGGGTTGAGGGCAGCGTATGGGGAAAAATAATTTTTTACGACGATATGCAAAGAATATACTTCGAGGCAAAGCATAACGTTTTGTTTAATTTTTGGGGGGCAGAAGGAACTCATTTTTTTCTGATTTACTTCGGGGTAGTGCTCAGTCACAGTCGAAAATGTGACCACACTTTTATCTGTTTTCCGGTTGTCATTCCCGCGGAAGCGGGAATCCAGTGACGTTGAATTTCTAACGGTCGAAGGTCAAGGTCAAAGTCACTGGATTGCCCAATCAAGTTGGGCAATGACGGCAAGGGGCAACCCGAAAATACAACTTTGACTAAGCAGTAGATATAATTTACTTAATTTACTGAGGAGGCTTTTTACAATGGACGAGTACCTAATAGCTAATGGAACTGTTGTTACGCTGGGCGATAACGATGAGATTATCGACGATGGAGCAGTCTACGTTAAAAACGGTTCTATTGAGGACGTTGGTAAAACAGCAGAACTCAAGGAAAAGTACGACTGCCCGGTTAAAGTTGACGCAACCGACCAGGTTGTCATGCCCGGATTCATCTGTGCCCATCACCATCTTTACAGCACCATGGCCCGCGGCTTCACTCCACCCGGTGAACCGGCCTATACTTTTGAGGAAATACTGGAGAGGTTATGGTGGAAACTTGACTGTGTTTTAACGGAAGAAGCCGTTGAATACAGTGCTTACATTCCGCTGATCGAGTGCATTCGCAACGGAACCACCACCTTCCTTGACCACCACGCCAGCCCTTCCTGTGTTGACGGTAGCCTGGATATACTGGCTGACGCCGTCGAACAAGCCGGCTTACGGGCTAACCTCAGCTATGAAGTTTCGGACCGCAACGAATCCGGACAGGGGGTCGAGGAAAATCGACGCTTCCTCGACAGCCTTTCTTCACGGGACTCTGAATTTATCGATGGCATGGTTGGAATTCATGCCTCCCTCACTGTCTCCGACGATACACTGGCCCGCTGTCGGGAAGTCGCCGAAGAGTTTGATGTCGGCTATCACCTGCACGTCGCCGAGGGTGTTGAGGACCATCAGGACGCTCTTGAAAATTACGGAATGCGCACCGTTGAACGGCTTGTTGAAAACGATATTTGCGGTGATGATACGCTTTACATCCACTGCGTTAACGTGAATGAAAAAGAGATTGAGCTTATCCGCGACACCGGTACTATGGTAGTTCATAACCCTGAATCCAACATGAACAACGCCGTTGGCGTTGCCCCGGTTCTCGAAATGCTGGAGGAAGGAATTACTGTTGGGCTTGGCACTGATGGCATGGCCTCCGACATGCCCTCCCAGATGCGCGTCGCTCACCTACTCCATCAACTCGACAAATCCGACCCCCGCGTCGCGTTTGTTGAAGCCCCTGAACTACTTATCCAGAATAACGTCGAAATAGCCAACCGCCTCTTCCCGGTTGAACTGGGCAAGATTGAACCCGGTGCCGCCGCAGACTTTGCTATTCTCGACTACAGCGCGCCAACCGAGCTGAGCGACGATACTTTCCTCGGCCACCTGATTTACGGTCTCGTCGACGCTACCGTTGACACCACTATAGTTAACGGCAATATTCTGATGGAGAATAAAGAAGTAAAAGTCTTCGACGTGCCGGAAGTTGCAAAAGAGTGTCGCGAAATAGCCGGCGATCTCTGGCAGCGTATCTCCTGAACCCCCTCCACTTTCTGGCGACCTCATGACAAATTCCAGGACTGATATAACCTCTACACTTTGTTGAATGAGGTAAGTTATGCGAAGAATTCCTCTGAACCAGGTCCGGTCGGGCGATGAACTTGCCGTCGACGTTAAAATTCAATCGAGGCACCCCGGAACACTCTACAAGCTCCGTCTGCCGGAGGGACATTCGCTAACCCGACGCGACCTGAAAAGGCTGAAAAACCTTGGACAGAGCCATCTTTTCATTCGGGACCATAGAACCGCTGATCTTGAAGAATTAGTGCACGACGAGGAGCTGGCCGCGGCTGAAGAGGAGCTTGACGCCGAACTCAAGAAAACTGTTGACGGTTTTCGTCAGGACAAGCTTGACCAAATTTCATCAGAAAATT
>CAZMIT010000076.1:0-6014 GCA_964566495.1 uncultured bacterium
CAGGCCCGACAGTTTATTGACCACGGCCACGTGCTGGTAAATGGTGAAAAAGTGGACGTCCCTTCATACCGCGTCGCAAAAGGTGATGTAATTGAAATTTGTGACGACATGAAAGAAAACACCGAGGTCAAAAAATACACTTCACTTGCTGAACAACGTGGCGTGCGTGAGTGGTTGGACCTCGAAGGTGGAACGGCGCGCGGCAAAGTATTACGTCAGCCGGAGCGTTCTGATATTGATGATATTGAATTTGAAGAACAGTTAGTTGTGGAGCTTTACTCGAAATAATTTCTGTAAATTAGTAGGGGGTTATTTTTTATGGCCAACACTGAAGCAATAATGAAAAACCTTGTTATGCCCAAGACGATTGATGAACTGGATTCATCCGACGACGGTAGTTATGGTAAGTTTGCCATTGAACCGTTTGAACCCGGTTTTGGAACTACGGTAGGTAATAGTTTGCGCCGTGTTCTGTTGTCTTCAATTACCGGCTCAGCGATTACCGGTGTCAAGATGGAGACTAACGAAGGCGAAGTCCCACACGAGTTTGACGGTCTCGCCGATGTCCGCGAGGATGGTGTGGATGTGCTTCTTAATTTGAAGGAACTCAAGCTTGATATTGGTGATCAGGAGGGGCCGGTGGAGTTTGAAATAGAAGCCGAGGGCCCGACCACTATTACCGGTGACGACATCGCCGGTGAAGAGGGGGTTGAAGTGCTTAACCCGGAACATGAGGTGGCCAATATTCTCGAGGACGGTAAGCTCTCCCTCGAGCTGGTGGTAGAAAAGGGGCGCGGTTACGAGGATGTCGAAGAAAATGAACATTCCAAAGATCGCTCCAACGGCTTGATTCCAGTCGA
This sequence comes from uncultured bacterium, assembly GCA_964566495.1. GTDB lineage: Bacteria > T1Sed10-126 > T1Sed10-126 > T1Sed10-126 > T1Sed10-126 > T1Sed10-126. The sequence continues at coordinate 861 of CAZMIT010000076.1, forward strand.
TGCTCTCTATTCACCAATTGAAAAGGTTAACTACCTCGTTGAGGACACCCGGGTCGGTCAGATGACAGACTACGACAGGTTGACCTTTGAAGTCTGGACGGATGGCAGTATTGAACCACGCGATGCTATCGGTCACGCCGGGAAAATTCTCAAGGAACACTTTCAATACTTCATTAACTTTGAAGAGACTGATCTTGTCGAGGAAGAAGAGGGCCTCTCCCCGGAAGAGGAGAAGCTTAAGGAAGTATTGAGCACTCCTATAGATGAGCTGGAACTATCAGTCCGTTCGCGAAACTGCTTGAAGAGTATTGACATAGAGATTCTTGGAGACCTTGTTCAAAAGACTAAGGAGGAAATGCTCGATACTCGTAATTTTGGTAAAAAGTCACTTGAAGAAATCCGTGAAAAATTGGCCGAGTTTGGTCTTAAGCTCGGTATGACCGACGTTGGTTATCTTGTCGAGCAGATTGATCGCGAAGAAATTGGAGTGAAAGAAGAGTGAAACACAGGAAAAAAGGACGGAAGTTAAATCGTGATCCAGCACATCGTAAGGCCACTATGCGCCAGCTTGGAAAGACCCTGGTTTACCAGGAACAAATTAAAACTACGGAAGCCAAAGCTAAGGAGTTACGACCTTTCGTTGAAAAGCTGATTACCCGTGCCGCGGATGACACCGTTCATAATCGGCGTCAGGTTAAAAAGCGTTTGAATGACGACGGTGCGGTAAAAAAGTTGTTTGAAGACCTGGGCCCGCGTTTTGAAGACCGCCCCGGCGGCTATACTCGCGTGCTCAAGCTCAACCGACGCAAAGGGGACGGCGCTCCTCAGGCTTTGATAGAGTTCGTAGAATGAACTGATACAACCATATGCCCCGCTTCAGGTTTGAATGTTTATACGCGGGTGCTAATTTCCATGGCTGGCAAAAGCAGTCGCAAGTTCGAACGGTTCAGGATGAACTTGAAACTGCTCTGAACTCATTTTTTGGCTGTTCTTTGAAAATTTATGGTGCCGGACGAACTGATCGTGGTGTGAATTCGCTCGGGCTTTCTGTTCACTTTCAACTATCGCCTGAACAATACGATAATTTTGGTCTCTCGCTGGAACGGTGGCCCGAAATAATCAACCGCCGACTTCCCGATGATGTAAGAATAGAAAATATAAGACAGGTTGATGAAAATTTTCACGCTCGCCACTCGGCTTCTGGTCGTCTTTACGGCTACCGTTTTTTGCCGGGAGGGAATAAATTTTCATCTCTGCAGCCGCAAGCCGGCTGGGTGTGTGAATCTTATTCTTATGGCCGGGCCCGGCGGACCGTTAGCTTATTAAACGGCCAGGTCCCGACGGAACTATTTTCGGGTTCCGGCGGTTCTAACTACCAGGCTGAAAATTGGCCGGTGAGTTTATGTCTGCGCCAACGGGCCGATGAAATTTGGTTATTGGTATATGCACCCAGTTTTCGCTATCTTATGGTCCGTTGCATCGCTCGTGCTGTTCAGGAGGTTGCTTCTGGAATCTGGAAGCTTGAAGACCTGGAACGTTTGCTTGACAGGCAAAATGGTGGGCTTGCACCAGCGCCACCGCAGGGCTGTTTCTTTCTGCAAGCGTTTTACCAAAATACAGCTTTTGAAGCGATTTTTTTGCAGGGCCGCCAAAAAATAAATAAATATCTGTAAAACTAAGATTTAGTTCTATACTTAATCGCATGGCCGGTTGGTTTAACCGGTAAATTATTGGAGGGTTATTAAGATGAGCCAAAAGACTTATATGCCAGAAGCAAGCCCGGGAAGTAAGCGCTGGGTCGTATTTAATGCGGAAGCAAAACCATTGGGTAGGCTTGCCTCACGTGTAGCTCGTGTGTTGAGGGGAAAACATAAACCTGATTTCACCCCCCACCTCGACTGTGGAGACGGTGTTATTGTTTTAAACGCCGGCAAAGTGAAATTGACCGGTAACAAGGAAGAAAATGATTACCGGCGCAGTCACTCAGGCTATATCGGTGGCCTCAAGGAGACCACAGTTGGTGAAATGTTAGAAGAAAATCCGGAGAAACTTATCGAGCTTGCGGTCAGGGGAATGCTGCCTAAAAATCGGCTCCGTGATCAGATAATGAAACACTTGAGAATTTACAGAGACGACACTCATCCCCACGAGGCCCAAGAACCGGTTAGTTACGACTGGGAAAACGAAACTATAAACTAAGAAAGCTGCTACTCACCTTATCTTTCCCCCCTTGAAGGGGGGAAACACAAAGGGGGGACCGGAGCACTCAGCTCTCTGAGTGCTCGGTAAGACCTTTTCCCCCTCACCCTGGCCCTCTCCCTCCAGGGGAGAGGGGATAGATGAGTGGTTACCTAAGAAAATTGCTGGAGGTAAACAATGAGCGAAGATAATGAGAAACAGGAACAAGTTGATAAAGAAGATTTGAATGTAGAGATAGAGGCTGAAGAAATCAGTGAGCCCGAGGAGGAGACTGTGCCTGACCCGGTAGTAAAACATGAGGGCAAATTTTATGGTACCGGTCGTCGTAAAAATTCTGTAGCGCGTGTCTGGATTACGGCCGGGACTGGAAAATTTGAGGTTGACGGCAGTTCTCTGGAAGATTATTTTGATGGTCGCAGGCGCTGGGTTAGCGAACCTTTAAAACCTCTGGAGGAGCTCGAATTTGAAGATAAAATTGATGTCACAGCAAACGCTAAAGGGGGCGGCAAAACCGGTCAGGCTGAGGCGATCAAACTTGGTGTGGCTCGGGCGCTTGTTGACATGGACGAAAATGCTCGCAAACCGCTGCACGCCGAAGGTCACCTTACTCGTGACGAGCGTAACGTCGAGCGAAAGAAGGTCAACCAGCCCGGAGCTCGCGCAAAAGCACAGGTATCAAAACGCTAAGCCATGGCTTCCGCGGCCATCCGAACCGGGGTGGTGGGAGCGACCGGTTACACTGGTGCTGAACTGGCTCGACTTCTCTCCGGACATCCCCATTTTGATCTAAATTTTCTCTCTTCACGTAAAAATGCCGGGGAAGACTTTACCCGGCTGTACCCTCGTTTTCAGGATGAAATTGAGCTCCAACTGGAGCACCCGGATAGGCTTTCTGAAGCCGACCTGGAGCTGCTCTTTCTGGCCGTTCCTCATACCATCTCTATGCAGATTGTCCCTCAAATTGACCTGGAATCGACAGTAGTTGTCGATCTGGCGGCGGATTACCGCTTTCCCTCTGTTCCTGATTTTAATGCTACTTACGAAACTGAACATACCGACGTTGCGAACAACAAAAAGGCGGTTTATGGCCTGACCGAACACAATCGGGAAAAGATAGCCGCGGCCGCTCTCGTAGCTAATCCAGGTTGCTATGCCACGGCGGCCCTGCTCCCTTTGATCACACTGGTGCAAGAAGATCTGGTCGTTGAGCCGTTTTTTATTGATGCCAAGTCAGGTATCTCCGGTGCCGGTCGCAAACCATCTGCAACTACAACTTTTGTCGCTCGCAACGAGGATATTTGGCCCTATAAAGTTGGGGAGCACAGGCACCAGGCTGAGATCGCCGCTCATTTGCCGGACTCCGAGCTTGAACCGTTTTTTGTCCCCCATGTTATTCCGGTTGACCGGGGCATTGAAGCAGCTCTCTACTGTCGAACCGCCTCCTCCGCCGACTTCTCCCGAATAGAGGCTTCTCTAAAGAGGTTCTGTGCTCAGCACCGTCTCCTGCGCTATCGTTCAGAACCGGCCGGGATTAAGTCAGTGGCAAACACCCCCTACTGCGATATAACGGTGATTGAAAAAGACGGTCGTCTGGTTGTCTTTAGCTGCCTGGATAATCTTCTCAAGGGCGCTGCATCTCAGGCCATACAAAATGCCAATCTGGTCTTTGACTTTGATTCTTCCACCGGTCTTATACGGCGGTGAACAGCTTGTTAAATTATCCCGATAATTTCCTCTGGAGCGGCGTTCACAGCGGCGTGAAAAAAACCGGTAAGTTTGACCTTGGCCTGGTATATAGTTCGTTCCCTTCTACTGTCGCCGCCGTTTTTACAGAAAATAAACTGGCTGCCGCCCCCGTGGTTCAGGCACGGGAAAAGCTTCAGAACCGGGATAAGTTTCATGCCCTGGTAGTTAATAGCGGCGTTGCTAACGCTGCCACCGGCCCTGCCGGACGGGAAGATAACGAGAAGTTGATTGAAACGACGGCCCGGCTCTTGAATCTCTCCCCGGCTGCTGTTCTTTCGGCTTCAACCGGTTATATTGGCCGGCGGCTGGCGCTTGATAAAATCACCGATACCCTTCCCGAGGCGGTTGATTCTCTTAACCGGGTTCCTGACGAATTTTCTCAGGCCATTCAGACTACCGATACCCGGCAGAAGCTCGTCCAAATACCAGTCGAAGGTTTAGACGCTACTGTGTGTGGGGTTGCTAAAGGTTCGGGTATGGTTAACCCCTCAATGGCTACTATGCTTGCTTTTCTCTTTCTTGACTGGCCGGTTGATGCCGGCTGGTGGCAGACTGAGTTAAAATCAGCCTCCGACAGCAGTTTTAACCAGATAACCGTTGATGGCGATACGAGCACCAACGATACTGTGCTTGCCTGGGCGGCAGAGCTGCCCGAGCGGCAGCGAATAAATGCTTCTCACCCGGCTGCCGAAAATATCTCGGGCGCTCTTCATCAGGCCTGCGATCAGCTGGCCAAGGAGATAGTTGCCGATGGAGAAGGGGCAACCTGCACAATTGAAGTCCGGGTTAAAGGGGCGGCCAGTTCCGGCGAAGCTGAGAAAGTGGCCGAGGAAATTGCCGGTTCGCCGCTTGTCCGCACGGCTTTCCACGCCCGCAAGCCCAACTGGGGTCGCATTTACTCCGCTGTTGGCGCTGCTCGGGTTGAGCTCGCTCCGGATAAATTTAGCCTTTCGATAAACAACCAAACTGTTTTTGCTGGTGGTCAGCCCCGGGAGTTTGATAAGTCGTTGGCGGCTTCCTTAAAAGAACAGGACGAACATATCGTCGATGTCGACCTGGCCGTCGGCGAGGCCAGTGCCCGTAAATTAACCTGCGACCTCTCGCAGGAATATGTCCGCATTAACGTCGGCTATAACTAATTGATTAGTTGGCTGGTTTGTTAGTTGGCTAGTTCGTTAGTTGGCTAGTTAGCTAGTTTGCTGGTTTGCT
>CAZMIT010000077.1:0-5956 GCA_964566495.1 uncultured bacterium
TTGTCTCTTGCCGTCATTGGCCACAGGTCATCATGACCGGACTTGATCCGGGTATCAACCAGGCAATCAGCATTACGAACGTCATTGCCCAACTTGATTGGGCAATCCAGTGACTTTGACCTTCGACCGTTAGAAATTCAACGGCACTGGATTCCCGCTTCCGCGAGAATGACAACCGAAAAACGGATAAAAGTGCGGCCACATTTTCAACTGTGACTGAGCACTAGCTACTGGTTAATCAAATTTAAAGTATCATGGTCAAATATCTATATTAACTATCTGCCAGATGAAGAAGAAACCTATTCCCTGCCAGAAAATAGCAAATATAATTGCCGCGATGCCCAGGGGATGAGTTAAGAACTGGACCATTATCTCCGTCTGCAGGAAGTAAAACACAATACCAAGAGCGACGGGCAGCAGGGATATAATCCCACCACCCATTTTCCCCTGGGCAGTCAGGGCTGTAATCTGACCCTGTAAATTAACACGTTCGCGGATCGTAGAGCTTATCTGGTCAAGGATCTCACTGAGACGACCACCCACCTGGCGCTGAATAAGCACAGCAGTAACCACAAGGTCAAGGTCGTCACTTTCCATCCGCTCGACCAACCGCTCCAGAGCATCCTCGACGGGAATTCCAAAACGATTCTCGCGAACTACACGGTCAAACTCCTCCGAGGCCGGCGGGCGGGCCTCGCTGGCAACAAGTTGAAGCGCCTGGATGAAACCATAGCCTGACTTAAGGCCGTTAGACATCAAATTTATTAAATCTAAAAGCTGATCGTTAAAAGCTTTCATCCGCTGATGACGGCGGTAAAAAACGTAAAGAACAGGCAAGACCCACCCGAGAGCAAAACCTACAAGGCCGAGCACGGCCACCCGGGCGCCGAACAGAAGATATCCTATAAGACCGCTTAAAAATCCGACGAGGACCATAACAAAAAAGCAGATTATCACGTATTCGGCGGGACGGACCCGCAACCCACTGCGCAAAAGCCAGTCCCGCATTTTTTCCTGTATTTCTTCACTAATTGCAGTATCGGATAAATACTCCGCTATCCCGCGGAGGAAAGAAAGACTCTCTTCTTCAGATTCGGCCGACTTTTGCCGGGCCAGTTCCTCACGGTAGGCCTGGTCGACGTAGGGGCGAATACGTTCCTTAACCGTGGCCCGGCGGCGCTTTTCCCGTTTCTTCAGGGTATAAAGGACAACTACTATACCGAGGCTGGAAAAAAACAGAAGAAGCTGAAGAATACGAGCGGGGGATAACATTATTTTTCCACAAACATGTCGGAGGGCACCTCTATGCCTTCCTGTTTGAATCGAGAGAAGAAAGAGGGTCTTACGCCGGTCGGTTTTAGTTCCCCAACTACATTCCCTTCGACCATTCCCTCCTGCTCGAAAGTGAAAATTTCCTGGAGCTGCACTGTATCTCCTTCGAGGCCTTGAACTTCCGTGACGCTGACTATTTTGCGGCTACCGTCGCGGAGACGTGACTGTTGAACAATAAGGTCCACGGCTGATGTGATCTGCTCGCGGATCGCCTTTTGAGGCAACTCCATACCGGCCATTAAGACCAGGGTTTCGAGACGTGAGACACATTCGCGGGGATTGTTGGCGTGAATCGTGGTAAGTGAACCGTCGTGGCCCGTATTCATCGCCTGCAGCATATCAAGCGCCTCAGCCCCCCGACATTCACCAACAATGATACGGTCCGGCCGCATACGCAGGGAGTTTTTAACTAACTCGCGCATCGTCACCTCACCCTCCCCTTCAATGTTGGGCGGCCTGGTCTCCAGCGAAACGATATGATCCTGCTGAAGCTGTAGCTCAGCCGAGTCCTCGATAGTAACGATTCTTTCGCCGCCAGGAATAAAACTGGAGAGAACATTAAGCGTCGTTGTCTTACCGGACCCGGTCCCCCCGGAGACGATAATATTTAAGGTACATTCCACACAACCACGCAAAAATTCGGCCATTTCTTCGGTCATCGTGCCAAAATTGATTAAATCGTTGACGTCAAAAGGATCCTCGGAAAATTTCCTTATCGTAATTGTGGGTCCGTTGAGAGCCAGCGGTGGAATTATAACGTTTACACGCGAGCCGTCGGAGAGACGGGCATCACAATAGGGCTGACTCTCGTCAACGCGGCGTCCCAGGGGGGCGACAATTTTTTGAATAATGTTCATCATGTGATCCTCGTCTTTGAAAGAGACGTCTGTTTCCTGCAATTTGCCGTCGCGCTCGACATATATTTGATCAGGACCGTTTACCATGATCTCCGTAATATTTGATTGGGCCAGCAGGGGTTCAAGGGGACCAAGACCCAGAATTTCATTCAGCAGCTCTTCGATCAGTTGCTCGTGTTCATTGCGGGAGAGGGAGATGTTTTCTTCGGAACCCACAGCAATGACATGTTCCTCAACGCTCGATCGGATCCGCTGACGCTGTTGCTCGTCGTCTTCCGTGGAGGGCAAAGACTCCGTCCCCAGTTGATCCACAACGCGCTCGTGAACCTGTTGTTTTAAACGTTCTTCGGGTGATTGAGAGTCAGCAGAGGAACCTTCAGATTTTTGGGCGGGAGCTTTATCCTGGGCGTCTTTAAGCCGATCTAATAGCGACATAACTTTGAATCACCGGTTTAATTATAACAGATTAGCCAGAACTATTCATCCACTACCACAGTGGTTCCGGCGATCAGATCGTGCCAGGCGCGCTGTTTTTCGTCGAGGAGCATCCAGAGGTAGCCAAGACCCAGGGGCAACAGAGAAAACAGCAGTGCCAGGGCCCGCAGGAAGGAAACACCCAGTAAGACCGGTGTATCCCCGGGACCCGTCAAGCGCAACCCCATGAGCCGTTTGCCAATTGGCTGGCCACCTGCGTGAAGCAGCGAAAAATAGAGCAGCGGTGGAAGAAACGCTAACAGCAGACCAGCAGAACCAATCAAAAGACTAAGAGGCTGATCCAAAAGCATGAAACTAAAGAGAGCGGGAAGACCAAACAGTAGCCATAAAATGGCAGCAACAGAATGATCGACAAGACCGGCCGCAATTCTCTGGCCCAGGGACGGGGTTGTCCCTTCTTCTAAGAGAGGATCTTCCTCTTCAACCACAAGATCTTCCTCTAATTCAAAATAGTCTCCAACAAGAAACTCCGTTAGTTCAAAGAGATGTTTGGAAAAGTCAGATTCGGGGTGGGAAAGAACCAGCGGCGTCCCCTCGTCAATCGAAGGCATAACCAAGGTGCCCTGGCTGGGAATACGGCCAACAATCTCACGTCCGAGTGCTTCCTCTACCTCTTCCACCTGTAATTCTGAGTCGGGAACGTCGCGATTCATAACTATGCGTATATGTTCCTCGGATAAGCCGATGTTATCCATCAGCTCAAGCATCAACTTACCATTTTTGATAGTTGGTAACTCAAGCGTCAACAAAAGCAGGATTAAATCCGACTCTTCAACGGCGACCATCATCGGTTCGGAAATATGCGAAGAAGTATCGACAATCACATAGTCATAATGGCGACGCAGGGAGTCAACAATCTTATGAACGTCTTCCGCTTCAACGTATTCCGCTTCCTCGGGCCGCGGCGGCGAGGGCAGCAGATCAACACCAGAAGGTTCGTGAGTGTGCATATAATTTTCCAGTAAGTCGTAGCCCACCCGCTCTTCGTGCTTGCAATCGCGGGCAAGGGTGGCAATCATCGTGGTCGGTTTCATGTCCATCAAGATGGCGTCGTCGCCAAACTGCAGGTCAAGGTCAACCAGGGCGACCCGTTTTTCTGTCAACTTGCGAAAAGAACAGGCCAGGTTGACGGCAAATAGCGAGCGCCCAACGCCCCCTTTTGTGCTAAAAACAGAGATGACCTTACCCGGTCGCGTCTTCTTGCCGGGGGTGCGACCGGAGACAACTTCGGACAGTTTTTCCTGGCGCCGGCGGGAAGTTTCGACTATTTCAACCACGGCTTCAACCAGTTCATCGGCATCGTAGGGTTTGTTCAGGTAGTCAAAAGCACCGGCTCGGACCAGTTTCCGGGCCAGGTCGTCCGTCTCCCCGCCCGGACTTAAAAGAAGTATTTCAAGTTGAGGAAACTCAACCACCACCTCCCGCACCAGCTCCTCTAAATCGTCAGCGCTGGCCAGCTCAAGGGAAAGCAGCAGCAAGTCTGGCCGGTGTTCCTTCAATTCAGACACACATTCGGTAAAGTCTTCTATTTCGGCAAGAATCTCGAGGTCGGGGTCCTCGAAAAGCATCTTTTTAAGGTCTATACGATGTTGAAGGTCAGGATGAGCGAGAGCAACACTTACGGTGTCCAATATTTATAACTCCGTGTCTGACAAATTGTCGGGGTCTATTATCGAAGTGTCTTCAAGCTCATCAAAACCTTCATATCCCTCAGGAAGCTCCTCGTCTTCCAAATCTTCCGGCCCTAACTCCACAATCTCTGCGGTGAGAAAAATTGTTAATTTTCGGGTTTCGCTGGTATCTCGCCTATGTCCGAAAAACAACGGTCCCAGTAGCGGGATACGACCAAGCAATGGCACTTCTTCACCAGAGCGATCTTCAAATTCTCTGTCTAATCCACCAATTACTAAAGTCTGGCCATCTTTCAAGGCCACATCTAACTCCGCTGTGCGTCGATCGATTTCGTGAATAAAAAACGGACGGGCTTCCATACCAGCTCCAATTGGATCTTCATATCTTTCGAGTTCAACAATACTCATCTCAGAGAGCAGATCCAGGGCGATGATATCAGAGCTTCTTATAGACGGTGTAACAACCAGCTCGATACCACCATCAACACTATCTATTTCTGGACTGATCTGCAGATCACCTTCGTGGTAATTAACATCCCAACCACTTACATAACTCTGTTCATTAATAATTTCAAGACTAGCTTCTCGATTGTCTCGAGTAACAACACGCGGTGAAGATATCAAATTGATCAGGTCTTCTGCTTCCAGCAAATTCATTCGCGCCGCCAGCTCACCGGGCGCTGCTGCTCCCAAACCTAACTCCAAACCTGAAACACCGTCACCTCTTCGAAAATCTGCCCCTACATCCTCCCCACTTAAAGTTCCATCCATTTCCCAGTTAATACCTATTTCTTGTTCCGCCGCCTCGGTCATTTCAACAAATCGAGCTTCAATCCGTACCTGCTTCTCAATTTCTACATCTACTTGCTCGAGGTAAGTTAAAATTTGTTCAAGATTTTGCCAACGATCAACTATCAATAATGAATTTGTCTCGTCATCCGCAATCACCTTCCCCTCGCCAGTTAACATTTCCTCCACGTTGTCTTTCAATTCAAAAGCAGACCGATGCTCAAAACTGACCCGTTCACTATGTAAATCCTCTGCATCAGGAACATCCATGCTCTCAATTAAATCTGCCAGTTTATCAAGTAATTCAGATGGAGCATGAACAATAAATTTATTAGTTTCAGGATCGGTAAAACTCACCATTCCCTTATCCCGCAGTAACTCTTCAGTATAGTCCACCAATTCGTCTAAATCTCGATGTTCAGCCTTGAATTCCATCGAATCCATGTCTTCTTGTTCCTCTAACAGGTCACTAATCTGACCACGCGCCGGACGGATCCTATCTTTGACCGTAATCAAATATCTCTGGTGACCTCTATCCGTCCAGAGATGAACAGTTGTTCTCCCCGTCTCCCGACCAAAAATTAAAATTTCAGTGCTACTTACAACTCTGATATTGGCTAGTTCATCATCACCTAACACGACCCGTTCAAGCGGTGACTCCACTTCCAACAAAGCATTTCCCCGAAGAGGCACTTCAATTTCTGATATACTGCTCCCACCGAGATTAGCTGTCATAAAGATTAATAACCCTATTATGAAAAACAATCCTGGCAGCGAGTTATATTTCATTAGCGAACGGGAACCCGGTGGGTCTCTTCCCGGTCTCCCTGGATCACCTCCACCGGTCTGGAT
>CAZMIT010000078.1:0-5804 GCA_964566495.1 uncultured bacterium
GAAACTGATTTTGAGTTACGTCTTTACAATGACCAGTGGCTTATATACAATCAATTACAAGACAGTTTGCTCGGTGACCTCGAACCGGGAAGGACGGAATAACAACAACCGTGGATTTTTTATGTAACCTCATCTCTCCCCTGACATCATACCTGGGCAACAAAATCAACCAAAAAACCTGTATATCCCTGGCAATCATTGCGGCAGTGATCACTGCTGTTGCACTGGGCTGGTTACTGGCCCGGGGGACAATTGTTGGCGAAACTATTGAGCGGGTAGAATACCCACTGATCGACCTCCGGCACCGCTGGTATGTCCAGCGTGCCGATGTGAGTGATGAGATAGTTCTACTCGTGATCACCGACGAGACGCTGACCCGTTTTGAAGACAACCTGGGCCGCTGGCCCTGGCCAAGACGTGTCTGGGGGGCAATAATTCAACACCTCAGCGAAGCGCGAGCAGTCAAATTCGACGTCGGTTTCTGGGAGAAAAGTCCCCTGGAGATCAGTCCACAAATTATGGAGAGAATGCGCCGGCAACTCGCACAGCTGCAGCGTTATCAAACAACTGAGCCCGAAAGAGCAGAAGAAATTTACCAGCAACTTGAGGCCAGTTTTAACGATCTCGCAGTATCGGACGACGTTTTGCTGGGGCAGGCGACCGAGGAGGCGGGCCAGGTTGTTCACAGCCTGACCAGCGAAGAACTCCTGCCGAGCGTCGATACGCTCCCTCCTTTAGCCGAGCAAATAATTAACCGCTATGGCTGGCAGTTAAGCGGTGATGTCAAAGCCGCCGAGCGCGGTTCAATGGTTGTGCCGATTGAAGAACTGGCTGCAACTACAGATCAAATCGCTCACATTGATTTTTTCCCCGACCAGGATGGTATCGCCCGACGAATTCAACCGTTTGTGGGGTCAAAATTACAAGAAGGAGAAACTCAATATGTTCCCATACTCGGTCTTACCGGACATTTGAGGGGGATGGAACGAGAGGCAAACTATGAAGAACGATACCTTGAAATTGGTGAACACCGGCTACCGATTGATCACCGCGGCAAAGTCCCAATTCGTTACCGGGCCGAGTTTCGGGAGTATACCGCTATACCTGTGGAAACAGTTTTAGAGCCACTAATAACCGGGGCTGATCCTATTTACGACCCGGAATGGTTCGAGGACCGGGTGGTGCTTATCGGCGCAACAGCGGCCGGCCTTTTTGATTTGCAGGCGACGCCAACCGACCCCGTTCAGCCGGGAATGGGAATCCACGCCGCCACCTATGAAATGCTCAGAACGGGAGACTACCTGGAACCCGAACGCCCGGAACAAACTATTATTACCATCGTGGCCGTTGGTATACTGGTTGGAATAATTAGCATTTTTCTGGGTCCCCTGCTCGGCCTGCTGGCCACGCTTGTCACACTTGTCCTATTGTTCGTGGCCGGATTTCAACTGTTCGCCCTCGGCTACACCATTAATCTCTCCCTCCCCCTCTTAACCGGAATACTTATCTACGGGGGTCTGACAACTCACAATGTATTTTATGAGCAGCAGCAAAAGAAGTTTATCCGTGAGGCATTTCAACACTACCTGCCCGAGTCAGTACTGGAAACTATCCTCGCTGACCCCGATCGCCTGGTTCTTGAGGCGCGGCGGCGCAAAGTAACGGTTTTATTCATGGACATAGCCGGTTTCACCAGTTTGAGTGAGGGATTAGAAGCGACTGAAGTTGCAAATCGATTGAACGAACTGTTAACCGGACTGAGTCGCTGTGTCTTCAAACACGAGGGAATAATAGACAAGTTTATCGGCGACGAGTTGATGGCCGAGTTTGGCCTGCTGGAAGTTGAACCCCCCGAGCCGGAGACACGGGCCTGCCGGGCTGCCGACGACATGTTGAAAGAACTGGCAAAATACAACGAGCGTAATCCCGATGACCCGCTGGATATCCGAATTGGAATGAACACAGGTTGGGTTGCGGCTGGGAACATGGGTTCCGAAGATTTATTTGACTATACTGTAATTGCCGATGCCGTCAACCTTGGTTCCCGACTTGAAGGAGTAAATAAAGTTTACGGAACCAAATGTATGTTGAGCGGTGAAACCGCAAAAGGACTGCCGGAGAAAGCAATTATTCGAGAAATTGACCGGGTTCGAGTGAAAGGACGCGACGAACCGGTAACTATACACCAGTGGATGGGCTGGCGCAATGAGGTCGGAGAAGATACAATAAAAAAAGCAGAGATATACGGAAACGCACTAAATTATTACCGGGAAGAAAAATTCCAGGAGGCGCTTGATGAGCTAACAGAACTACCGGAGGATGACACCGCGGCCCGCTGGTTGACTGAGCGCTGCCGGGAACTGATAGAAGCACCCCCGGCAGACGACTGGGAACCGGTAACAACACTAACATCGAAATAACTTTGTCCTTGTTTGGGACTACCGGCGTTCATTGCGAACCTGATCTATCGGTCGTCATTGCGGGAACGTATGACGTCCCCGGGCTTGACCCGCAAGAAGTTCAGTAATCGGTGTTCGGTATTCGGTAATCGGTTTTGACTTCACTGAATACTGATTACTGATTACCGATTACTGCTCTTCAAGATGGATTCCGGCTCGAGGGCCGGAATGACGTCAAATTCAAAGGTCGCTTGCCCGGAATGACCAACTAAACGGCATTTGACAGTAGGCGCTAAACAGTTACCTTCTGAGATTATGGTGATCTGAATGGATCTAAAAACAATTGGCAAGGAATTGTTTCTGGCCCCGGACAGCGAGAGCGAAAAACAGCTGGAAGTTCTAAAAAATTGTCCTTTATTTGAAGGTCTGCCGGAAAAAGAACTCGACAATTTACAGGAACTACTTCACGAACGTACTTTTGATCGGGATGAAATTATCGTAAACCAGGGGGAACCGGCCAGTGCCATGTTCTTAATCGAATCGGGAGAAGTGCTGATTTATAAACCCCGGCCGGATGACGAACCCCGCGAAATAACCCGGTTAAATTCAGGTGATTTTTTTGGTGAACTTGCAATTTGCGATGAACACCGGCGCAGCGCCAGCAGCTCAGCCCTGAGTAAAACAAAACTACTGGTGCTCTTCCGCCAGGAATTTTTATCTTACGCCCATCAAAATAAAGAAGCTGGTTTTACAATTTTAGTCAATCTTGCCGCAATGGTTGGCTCCCGACTCAAAAACATAAACGAACGCTGTTTTGAACTAATCGAAGAAAATGAAGCACTACGAGATTCCCTCGAAAAAAGCAAGCAATGAATCAAACAAAAGCATTAACTCTCTCTTCCCGGCAGCTAATTACAGTACTTTACTACGCTTTACCGCTTATTTTCCTGGCCCTGGCCCTCTATTTTATACCGGTACTCTATCACCTGGTGCTGATGTTTCTTTTTTCTTACTTGATAAGCCACCTGTTTGTCCCACCAATCAACTTCCTTGTCTGCCAAAATTTTTCCAGGAACTCGGCAACATTAACAGTTTTTCTGTTATTACTCTTAATTGCTGCGGTGCTACTCTGGGCTTACGCCCCGGCTACCTGGAATCAGGTGATTGAACTACAGGAACAACTTGCCGAGGGAGATTTAATGGAACTCTCGCAGGGTTACGCTGCCCGGGCTGAACAAATGATCCCGTTTCTCCCGCAAGGTAGTCTAACAACTCGCATCAATGAACTATACTCCTGGCTGTTTGCCCAGTTGACCGGTCTGCTGGCAAACGTTTACATCTTAGTGCAGTATCTGGTAATAGTTCCTTTCATAGCCTTTTTTCTCGTTCGGGACCGGGAACGTCTACGCCGCAGTGCCGTGCAAAAGGTACCTAACTCTTTCTTTGAAATGTTTTTCAACATTTACTATAAAATCGATCAGCAGGTAGGAGAATATATGCGCGGCCTGATAATAGAAGCGCTTATCGTCGCGGTTCTTTCAATAATCGGGCTGGTAGTGCTTGGAGTGCCGTATGCTATAGTTATTGGACTGTTTGCGGGACTGGCCAATATTGTCCCCTACTTCGGTCCGATCGCCGGAGCAATCCCGGCCGTAACAATAAAATTTTTGGAAACCGGAGAAATTTATCCGACCGTCCTCGTCGGCCTTGTGTTCTTAATAATCCAGGGATTGGATAACTTCTGGTTGAAACCTTACGTATTTTCACGCAGTATGGAGATGCATCCCCTACTTGTCTTTTTGGTCGTCGTTGGAGGCGGTCAACTGGCCGGAATCCCGGGGATGATCCTGGGAATCCCACTTGCGGCAAGTTTTTTAGTAATCTTCCGAGAGTTCTACTGGGGGGTTCGCAACTACTCATTCGAGGAAGCCCTGCACTAAGCTTTTCATCATTCATGGGAGGCGTAAATCATGCCCAATAAAATTGTTAAAAAGTTGCAGCAGTTTGAAATGTTTACAGGGGTTAAAGATGAAGCTCTGGAAGTAATTGTGAACAACAGCGAAGTAGAAAGACTAAAAAGCAAAGACCTCGTCTTCAATGAGGGGGACGAAGCCGATCAAAACTTATACGTAGTTTTAAACGGTACTGTTGCAGTACTCAAAAGTATGCGCCAGGGGGAGAGAGAAGTAGGTCTTTTAAAAGAAGGTAAATACTTTGGAGAATTTGCATTATTTAGCAATCAATCAAGACAGGCAACAATTGAAGCCCGTGAGACCACAACATTACTAAAAATACCGTTTTATGCGCTAGAATCAATGAAAAAAGAACATCCCCAGGCAGTTATTAAAATCTATGAAAATATGTTTGAGCAACTGGCCGGTCAGTTTAGAGCAATGGCTGACAAAGCAGAAAAAACTCAATTCTGGTTCAAATGACGTAACTACTCATCTATCCCCTCTCCCCTGGGAGGGGGGCCAGTCCCCCCTTTGTGTTTCGCCCTTTCAAGGGGGGAAAGATAAGGTGAATAGTTACAAATAACTATAGGAGGTAGTGATTATGGAAAGTATTTTGAAAGAGCTGGAGATTTTTGAAGAATTGCCGGAAGAAGCCTACAGGGAAATAATTGAAATGGCTGATACAATAGACTTGAATGAAGAAGAAGTTCTATTTCATGTGGCTGAACCGGGCGATAAACTCTATGTGATAGCGGCGGGTCTGTTGAAAGTAAGCCGACAGGATCCACTAAGCGAAAGAGAAAAAACCCTGGCCCTGTTAAGCAAGGGAGAAATTGTTGGCGAGATGGCCTGTATGGCCGACCAGGGACGCAGCGGAACCGCTACTGCCGTCCACGATTCCAGGCTGCTTGCCTTTACCAAAGAAGAGTTCGTTAATTTATTTGAAAAATACTCTCAAATTGGCCTAAACCTGTTTAATACGTTGAGCAAACGGCTGTTGGAGGTCGACAACGAACTATTTAACTTTGCCTTCTTAAACATACCCGGACGATTGGTTACCTGCCTCTTCCGGCTTGCTGAAAAATTTGGGCAAGAAATTGAAGACGGGGTTTTAATAAATGTGGAACTTACGCACGAACAACTGGCCAGCATTGTCGGCACCAATCGGGAGACGATTACCCGCTACCTGACTCAGCTTCGAGAAATTGCCGCAATAAGATGCGAGGGACGTAATATCGTTCTGCTGGACCGCAGCAAATTGAAACAATGGTTGTGAGTGGGAAAGTTAGAAAGTGGGAAAGTGGGAAAGTTAGAAAGTGTGAAAGTTAGAAAGTGGGAAAGTGTGAAAGTTAGAAAGTTGGAAAGTGGGAAAGTGGGAAAGTTAGGTGAGTTATAGTGAGGCGAGGTTGTCGGTGTAGTGAAGCCACAGGGTAGCCAGGGCAAGAGCGGC
>CAZMIT010000079.1:0-5751 GCA_964566495.1 uncultured bacterium
GCCGGCACACCGGCCATCGGAACATCCTTGTCCTTGGCCACCGGTTTGGAGGTCAGGGTAACCTCAAGTTCCCGCGCAACAATTTTAGCATCATCATAGAACATCTCGTAAAAATCGCCCAGACGGAAGAATAGCAACTCTTCCTCATACTGATCCTTTATTTGATGATACTGTTTTATTAGCGGCGTCTGTTCAGCCATCTACAATCCCTCATTTGTTAGCTTGTTCTTATTGATAAAATTAACTGTAGCTTAATCAACCGGAAGGGCCTCTACTGGTGGACCACGAAACCCTCATATCCCAGTTCTGCAAGCTCCGCTTTGAGCCCCTCAACCTCCGTCCGCGCTTCCTTCGCTCCCACCTGGACGCGGTAGTAAAGGGTGCCTTCAACTTCGGCCTCGTAGATAAAGACGTCTACTTCCGTCTGGTCACTGACATCAGCGGCAAGATTTTCCGCCGCTTCTCGCTTCTGAAACGCTCCTACTTGGACACGGAAGGCCGGCTCTTCGTCGGCCGGGTCCCCAATTTCCATGCCGTCCTCAGCCCCGGCCCCGGTCATTTTTTCAATTTGATCGGGGGAGATGTCTTCGGCATAAAATTCTTCCGGCAGTGGTATCTCACGCATTCTCTCTTCCGCCTGCGACAGTAGCATTGATTCTGGGTAGTGGTTGACGACGTGACTGTAGGCGACGTAGGCTTCCGTATCGGCTCCCTGCTGTTCAAAAGCTCTCCCCTGCAAAATCCAGTAGAGCGATTTTACACCGTTGCCGGGTTCAAGAAAATAATTCCGCAAGAGCTCCCTGGCCTCCGCAAGTTCACCCTGCTGCAACTTAACGCGAGCTCGATATAGTTGAGCCTCGACCAGTTCAGGATCCACTTCCAGAGCAACTTGATAAGATTTATCGGCACCTTCTAAATATTGCAGTTGTTCAGACAACCGGCCAGCTTCCAGCCAGAACTCACCTCCAGCCCGCTGTGGTTCATTAAAAAACTGTTCCAACTTATTCTGTAAAAATGCTTTATCGCCTCGCGAGCTAATCAACGCCACCTCCAGCCAATCGGAGAAATATTTTATTTCCCTGGCCAACTCAGGCGCTTCCTCCACCGCCTGTCTCAACATTTCAAGAGATTCATCCACACTGGTAGTAGCCCGGGCGTAAAGCCAGTATTGACGCGGCGTCGAGGGCGAGGACAGGTTACTTAAAAAATCCTTATCCACCCTTTCTCCTGCCTCCAGTTTTGTCTCCAGGTCTTCATAGCCTGCCTCCAGCGGAGAACCAACCAGCGAAAGTAAAAAAAGTAGTATTGCAAACACCCAGATTAATTTTGGCCAGAAATCGCTCATCACGAGACAGTCCTGGCCGGGGGAGAATCAGCTTCCACTTTCACCGGTTCACCAAACAATGTGTAGGAGGCCGCCTTATTAATCTTCACGTCAACAAATTCGCCACTCAGATCAGCCCCCAGGTAAGGTAAAACTACGACATTATTGTGCCCGGTGCGACCAACCAACTGTCGATTATCAGGACGACTTTTGGGACTCTCTCCTTCTATAAGCACCCGATAATTTTTCCCCACATGGCGCTGATTGCGCTGCCGCGCTCCTTCCTCATACAGCTCAAGAAGTTCCGTGTGACGACGATCAATAATCTCCTGTGGCAGATTGTCTTCGTAATCGGCTGCCGGTGTCCCCTCGCGAGGCGAATATTTAAATATATAAGCTTTGTCATACCCAATTTTTTCAAAAAGATCGCGCGTCTGCTCATAATCCTGCTCGCTCTCACCGGGGAAACCCACGATTGCGTCCGTAGTAATCGCCACATCCGTCTCTAACTCCCAAATTCCTTTCACAACCCGCAGATAATCCGTCCGCGTGTAATGCCTGTTCATACGCTTTAAAATTTTATTGGAACCGGATTGAACTGGAAGATGGAGGTGGGGAGCCAGGTGCTCAAGTCTATCAAAACAGTCAATTAAACGTTGATCTATATCGCCGGGATAAGGGCTGGTAAAGCGCAGCCTGAACTCGCCCGACAGCTGATCAAGTCGCTCAAGCAGGTCCACAAAGTCCGCCTCAAAGTCAGCTTTCCTCCCGTAACCGGTAACTGACTGACCGAGTAGTGTGATTTCCTTAAAACCCTCTTCAACCAGTTTGTGAACCTCTTTTTCAACGTCAGCCGGCTCCCGGCACTTCTCCCTCTCCCGGGTGTGTGGAACAATGCAGTAGGAACAAAAGCGATCACAACCCACCATGATAGTAACCCAGCCTTTACCCGATGAGTCAGGCTGTCGAGAGCGCGGTGTGCCAGCGTCAACCAGTTCTTCCTCACCGGCCGTTGCCACTATTCGCCCGCGGTCTGTCTGCAAGCGATTAATATACTCGGGAAGAGCGGTGAAGTTGCGGGGACCGATAACAAGATCCAGTCCCGGGAACCTCTGCACCAGGTTTTCGGCCTCTTTCTGCGCCACACAGCCGGCGAAAGCTATCAATTTTCGAGGATCGTTGTTTTTCATCTGCAAATAACGACCGAGATAGCTGTAAGCTTTTTGTTCGGCATGATCCCGAACAGCACAGGTGTTGAGCAGTATAATATCAGCTGCTTCCGGAAGTTCAGTCGATTCAAACCCCTCGGTCTCAAGCAAGCCGGCGATTGCCTCCGAGTCCGCCTTGTTCATCTGGCAGCCGAAGGTTTCAAGGTAATAGGTGCGACTCATATTTGATCACCTGGTTATAAGCCTCAGCTCGGCAACACCTTCAACTGCGCCATACCATTTTTGGACGCAGTAGAAATATGCCTTGAGCCTACGAGTAAGGTGAGAGGCCTTATTAAGCCTTAAGTGAGAATGTTGAACAGGGGAAACTCTCCGTCGAAAATAAAGCCTAAATAAACACGATAACGCATGTCGTGGGACTCCCCAACCATTTGGACTTCCCCTTCTACAGTTGGAACCTTGCGCGCTGCTGTGTGAAATTTTATTATAAAGGTCTCGCCCTCCAGTTCTTCGTGCTTAACTCTTTTGTATTTGCCAATAGGATTGACCCGAACTCCAACGCCAGCTTTACTGACGCTGGAGGTCTGCCCCTCAAAACAGGGCGAATGCGAATCAAGCTTTTCATCATTCTCAAAGAGTGATACTTCTATTGGCTTATTACGAAAACGCGGCGCACTTTTGGCCTCTTCCTCGTCCATTCAAACAAACCTCCTGTCGTTTTAATCGGAAGAAATACTGTTTACTCCAACTTTGAACTGATCCTTTATTGTGGCCTCGCGAAAAATACCGGGAAGATTTTCAATTCCGCCGGCATTATCCTCGACTTCAAAGGTCAGCCGGTATTCTCCATCTGTAAGAACAATTTTATCAGTTTTAATTGTTTCTATCCAGAGTTTCAACTCGGCACCGGTCATCTTTACAGCTCTTCAAGCTCGCCGGACGCGTTCATCCGGGCCCAGATTATTTTTCTTTCATCCGGCGGCGAAGCCGCTATTTCATAAGCGCCCTGCACACGCTTACGCGCTTGCTCCGGAGCGATTTCAAGCTCGTCATTCGACGAATGATCGTTGTAACAGAGGCGGGCCAGAGGCTCACCCACTTCAACCCGATCGCCGACCTTTTTGTCAAGCAGAATACCGGAACCGTAATCCAGTTCGCTGTCCATTGTCTCCCGTCCCGCTCCCAGAGCCTTCGCCGCCATCCCTACTTCGAAAGCGTTCAATGACTTCACATACCCGCCCTCGGAAGCCTTTATGGTCTCCTCTTCCGTGTAACCAGGCAGCAGTGAGTAATCTTCTATCACCTGCGGGTTACCTGACTGAGCTTCAATAATTTCAGCTAATTTTTTCACTGCCATACCGGTTTCAATACGCTCCCGGGTAGCTTTGTAAGCCGCTTCAATCTCTTCAAACTTACCGGCCATCAGCAGCATTTCGGCGCATAACCGGCAGACAAGCTCTGTCAGGTCCGACGGTCCTTCGCCTTTTAAAATTTGAATCGCTTGCTTCATTTCCAGGGCGTTGCCCACCGCGTTGCCCAGCGGCTGTTCCATGTCGGTAATCAGAGCCCGCATGTCCTTGCCCAGCTCCACACCAATTTCCACCATGGCCGAGGCAAGTTCAACTGCCTGGTCATATTCCTTCATAAAGGCGCCGGCCCCCGTTTTTACGTCCAGTATAAGAGCGTCCATTCCCTCGGCAATTTTCTTACTCATTATACTGCCGGCAATCAAATCAACCGAATCAACCGTGGCTGTCACATCTCGCAGTGCGTACATCTTTTTGTCGGCCGGCGCTACTTCTCCCGTCTGGCCCATAATCAATGCACCAACTGAATTCAGCAATTCATTTATTTCCTTTTCGTTGAACTCCACATTGAATCCGGGAATTGACTCCAGCTTATCCAGCGTTCCACCGGTATGTCCCAGCCCGCGGCCAGACATCATGGGTATACGAACGCCAAAACTGGCTGTCAGGGGAACCAGCGAAAGCGACGTCCCATCTCCAACCCCGCCGGTGCTGTGCTTGTCAACTAATTTTTCCGACACCCGGGGATAGGATAGGGTTACCCCTGTATCTACCATAGTCTTCGTAAAGAGCGCCCTTTCCCGACCGTTCATCCCTTCATACCAGACCGCCATCAACCAGGCTGACATCTGATAGTCGGGAATATCGCCGCTCGTAAAAGCCGTTACAATATATTCTATTTCTTCGTCATTGAGCGCTTCGCCGTTTCGCTTTTTCATGATTATCTCATAAGGATCCATAAGCTATCATCCTTCCTGAAATATAATTTTTGTGCTGGTCATCCATCAATTTTTTTCAAGGTAACCTCCAGCCGGTAGCCGGGCTGGGCATCGCCTCGAAGAATCACCTGGGGACCTTCATCTTCAACTACAGCGTAATCAAGCCGGGACATAATTTTATCAATTTTCCGGCGACCGTCATAATATTTTTCCGAGGTTGGGAACTCTGCGGTAACACGGTAGGTGTCCTCGGCCGTTTTTACCACCCGCAAATCCTCGGCTGCCTGAAGCTTACGTTCGACTCCTTCGCCCAAATAAACTTCGCCGTCCTCTGACTCCTGTATAACATGTTCTACCCTGGTACGCTGACGTATTTCACCGCTAAACCAGTAGGCAAAGGTTGAAAACATAGCAATAAGCAGAGCCCCGACAACGGCGGCCGCACGGTAAATATACTTGCGTTCATCAACGGGATACTCAGCGTCACAGACCGTTGTTGCAGTCAACAATTCACCCAGTCGTTGCATTTTACCGGTAAATGGTACAGTTAACAGGTCAAGATAAAAGACGGGAAACAGAACGTTTCGAAGCAGACGAGCGCTCGGCCCCGGCTTCCCCTTACCTTTTAAATCACGCAGATATAAGTTTGTCATATATTTACCCGGACTGCCGGCCGCCGTCAACAGATCACGTAGAAGTAGACAGAGGTAGAGGAGAAAATAAAAAAATGTGTTGGTCAACGCGGGGGAAGCAGTGACAATTATTCGCAGTAAGGCAGTTAAAAACAAAGAAACTATCAGAGAAAAAATAAAATCATAACCAAAAGCTAACAGCCGTTTGACCGGGTTGGCATCGTGATGGGATTTGGAACTTACGGAGACGGTGCCCTCAGCGGCGTCTGTTGTAGTCTCCAGCTCCTGGAAACAGTCACGACAATAATATTCGTTTCCCGCCGGTTCAACACACTCTTCACAAAAGATACAACCACACTGAAAACAAATCCAGCGGGCTGG
>CAZMIT010000080.1:0-5657 GCA_964566495.1 uncultured bacterium
AACCCCGCCCATTTGATGAATGGGCGGCCCTTTGGGCGGTCTATGCATAGGGTTCTTGCATAGGCCGGGCTAACCCGGTTGCAATGAACTTCTACTGGCGCAGGGTTAACGAAGCAGAGTTTTAAAGTGAAGTTACTTAGTGAAATAAATTATAGTAAAAGTTTGTTTAATTATCTACCAACCGCTCTTCTTACAAAAATAACAAATTTTCCGTTCAACCAGGTGGAAATTAATGAAATATGACAAAAAAGTTGAAGCTCGCCGCGAAACGACCGAAGGCTGGAGTCTTAAAGCAAAACTACTGCTGGCTGGCGTGTTAACATTTTTCACTCTGTTCAGCGCCGCGGTTGGTGCCGGGATCGGAGTTCTATATTCTTTTTCCAACAATCTCCCCTCACTCGCACCGCTTGAAGACTACACGGCCGCTGAGTGGAACCTACCCACCAAAATTTACTGTTCTGGGGGCGAATTGCTGGCCACCTTTTCCGAGGAACAACGCGAAATAGTGTTAATTGAGGAGCTGCCGGATGAATTAATACATGCCGCAATTGCGGTAGAGGATAACCGCTTCTTCCGCCACAACGGTATAGACTTTCACGGCATTGCTCGTGCCGCTTACCAGAACTTCAGAGCCGGCTCTATAGTTGAGGGCGGCAGTACAATTACCCAGCAGCTCTCCAAAGTATTATTTTTAACCCCCAAACAGACATTCCGTCGTAAAATTCGCGAAGCCCTGTTGTCCTTAAAAATAGAAAGAAACTACACCAAACGCGAGATCCTGGAGCGCTACTTTAATAAAATTTATTTTGGCGGTGGAGCTTACGGCGTTGAAGCGGCCTCTCAGGTTTACTTTGGCAAAAGCGCCCGCAAAGTAGATGTTGTCGAAGCGGCTTTGTTAGCAGGTCTGCCCCGTGCCCCCTCACGCTATTCCCCCGTTAGCAACCCCGAACTGGCCCAGGAAAGACACTGGGTAGTCTTAAATCTTATGGCCCGACGTGGCCTTATAGAAAAAGAGCAGCTACGCCAAAAATTTAAAGAGTTCTGGGAAGAGTTCGAATACCGTCATTTCCGGGAGGAAGACCGTAAAGAAGAAGAAATTTACGAGGCCCCCTATTTTGTAGAATACGTGCGTAATTACCTGCTTGGTAACTACGGTCCGGACGTAGTTTACCGGGGTGGACTTAAGGTTCACACAACTCTTCAGCGTGACCACCAGCGAACGCTACAGAAGGAGATGCACGATTACCTGGTCGAGTTAAACATCGACATGGGGAATCTGCCCGACACGGCAACAGAAATCCCTGCCGAACCAGACACACCGATTGTTGAAGGAGCCGCTATAGCCAGAAATCCGCAAAACGGTCACGTCAAGGGAATGGTAGGTGGCCACCGCTGGCACACGAAAAATCAGCTCAACCGGGCCGTCCAGAGCCACCGTCAACCCGGCTCGGCCTTCAAACCTATCCTCTATGCTGCTGCGCTCGATAACGGCTACACCCAAACTGACCAGCTATACGACATGCCGCTTAGTTTTGACACCCCCCAGGGACGCTGGGAACCCAAAAATTACAGCGGTCGCTTTCACGGCGAAGTGCTACTTCGAGACGCACTTGCCGAAAGTCTTAACCTGGCCACAGTTGACTTGATGCATGACTTAGGACCAAAAAAAGTAGTCGACTACGCCCAAAAAATGGGCTTCCAGTCGCCACTAAAACGACATATGGCGATTGCTCTTGGGGGACTTGAGCGGGGCACCTCCCTGTTAGAACTGGTTAATATATATAGCGTTTTTGCCAACCAGGGAATCCGGACCAATGCAATTTTTGTAACTGAAATTCGCGACCGGGAGGACAACATCCTGGAAAGAAATTTTACGCGCCGTCGAGAAGCGATCGCACCACAGACTGCCTACCTGGTGACGGATATGTTAAAGGGGGCTGTTGACCACGGAACCGGGCGTAGTATCGGGAGAGCTTTTGACCGCCCGCTGGCGGGAAAAACCGGGACAACAAATAACTTTCGCGACGCCTGGTTTGTTGGTTATACCCCTCAGCTGGTCATGGGAAGCTGGTTCGGATACGACCTTCAGAACCGCTCCCTGGGTGAGGATATGTCCGGTGGCGTCGTCGCCGGTGAGTTCTGGCGTCGCGCCGGACGCGAAATATACGGGGACCTGGATCCGCGCTCCTTCCCTGTCCCCGGCGGTATAACCTTTGTTAACATTGATCCCGAGACGGGCTATCTAGCGACTCCTCACTGTCCCAGTTCCACTCGACTTCCCTTCCGCTCCGGCACCGCCCCTACACAACCCTGTCCCAAACACGGCACTAACGGCCGCTACGTCTCAGATTAATCCCCCCCGTTATAACCTGAACCTGTTAACTAAACCCTCTCCCGCCAGGGAAGAGGAAACTTTTCGGAGAGACGCTAACTAATAAAAAAAATCCTCCTCTCCCCTGGACGGGAAGAGGAGGATTTTATTAGCGTCAGAATCACTCAGTAAGAAGTCAGATCCTCTCGCACGTCAATCGCTGCCTGAGCGGCGGCGAGACGGGCAATTGGAACTCGGTAGGGACTGCAGCTAACGTAGTCGAGACCAGCTTCATTACAGAATTTTACTGAAGCGGGCTCACCACCATGTTCTCCACAAATACCTACTTTCAGAGCCTTACGCGTTTGACGTCCACGTTCAACACCCATCTGCAGAAGCTCACCGACGCCATTCTGATCTAAAACGGCGAAAGGATCATCGTCCAGGATCTCCTCGTGTTGATAGTGCTCGAGGAACTTACCAGCGTCGTCGCGGCTAATGCCAAAGGTCGTCTGCGTCAGATCGTTGGTGCCAAAGGAGAAGAACTCGGCGTGTTCGGCAATCTCTGCCGCTCGAACACAGGCCCTTGGAAGCTCCAGCATGGTACCAATCTTGTAGTCGACCACCTGGTCCGCTTCGCGAAGAACATCCTGACAGACTGCATCGACGCGTTCTCGCAATATCTCCAGTTCGCGAGGTATACCAACCAGGGGAATCATAATTTCAGGCTGAACATCAACCCCCTGGGAAGCCACGTTAACACTGGCCTCCATGATAGCGCGAGTTTGCATCTCGTAGACTTCCGGATAAGAGACTCCCATCCGACAGCCACGATGGCCAAGCATCGGGTTGAATTCCTTCAGATTGGAGAGCAGACGCTGAACTTCCTTGAGAGAGATGTCAAAACGGTCGGCCAGCCGTTTTTGATCCGCTTCCTCCTGTGGCAGAAATTCGTGCAGCGGTGGATCAAGTAGCCTTACTGTTACTGGCTGGCCATCCATCGCTTCAAATATCCCCTCAAAGTCGGCCCGCTGCTCGGGAAGTAAAGCGTCGAGCGCTTCGCGATACTGCGGTAGTGTCTCCTCCAGCTCACGCTCAACCTGCTCAAGACGCTCCTCGAGCTCTTCAATCTGGCTTTCCTGGGCAGTTTCAAGTTCATCTTCTATTGCTTCTTTCTGCAAGCGCAGGTCCTGAACGTCAGGAGCAGCCAGAATCATCTGCCGCACGTTGTCAATCCGATCCTCTTCAAAAAACATGTGCTCTGTTCGCGTCAGACCAATACCTTCAGCTCCAAATTCACGAGCCAGTTCGGCATCTTCCGGGTTGTCAGCGTTCGTGCGAACGCCAAGCTCACGGTACTGATCGGCCCAACCCATCAGCTCTTCAAACTCACCGGTGAGTTTTGCCTCGGTCATACCAAGCTGTCCGGCAAAAACTTCACCGGAGGCACCATCAATAGTAAACCAGTCGCCCTCTTCATAAACTTCGTCATGTACTTCAACCTGTTTGCTGTCGTAGTTAATGTTCAGAGCGCCACACCCGGCAACACAGGGTTTGCCCATGCCACGAGCTACAACGGCAGCGTGAGAAGTTCCACCACCGCGCGAAGTCAGAATACCTTCGGCGGCGTTCATACCACCAATATCGTCGGGAGAAGTTTCATGACGGACAAGCAGAACGTCCTTGCCGTCTTCATCCCATTCCTCAGCCTCGTCGGACTCAAAGACTATCTGTCCGACGGCGGCACCGGGACTGGCGCCAAGACCGGTAGCAATCGCTTCGTTCTCTTCCTTTGCTTTCGGATCAATCATCGGGTGCAACATCTGGTCGAGTCGTTTCGGTTCAACACGATCAAGCGCTTTCTTGCGAGTAATAATTCCTTCTTCAGCCAGATCGTGAGCGATTTTGACCATAGCCGGCGCGGTTCGCTTGCCGGTTCGGGTCTGCAGGATGTAAAGTGTCTCGTTCTGTACAGTAAATTCAATGTCCTGCATTTCCTGGTAATGTTCTTCCAGAAGGTCAAAGACTTCTTCCAGTTCTTCGTAAGCCTCGGGCATTTCCTCTTCCAGCGTCGGAAAGTCCTTGCCCGACTTATCCCGTTCATAGCTGTTCAGCGGGCGTGGGGTGCGAACGCCTGAAACAACGTCCTCCCCCTGGGCGTTAGGCAGGTACTCACCAATTGCTTCCTTCTTCCCGTTGGCCGGGTCCCGAGTAAACGCAACTCCCGTTGCACAATCGGCACCCATGTTACCGTAAACCATCGTCTGCACGTTGACAGCCGTGCCAACGTCATGGGGCAGGTCATTTATTTCACGCCATTTTACGGCTCGCTCATTGTTCCAGGAACCAAATACGGCAGTTATACCGCCCCAGAGCTGTTCCTCGGGGTCGTCGGGGAATGTCTCGCCTGTTTCCTCTTTATAAAGCTCCTTAAAACGCGCAACCAAATCCTTCAAATCCTCAGCCGTGAGGTCGGTATCTTTGTCTGCACCTACCTCTTCTTTTTTCTCATCAATTAACTCCTCGTATTTATCTCCGTCAATTCCCTTGACAACATCACCATACATTTGAACTAATCGACGGTAGCTGTCGTAGGAAAAGCGCGGGTCGTCAGACTGATTAATTAGCCCCTTGACCGTCTCATCATTAAGCCCAACATTAAGTACAGTATCCATCATTCCCGGCATACTGACGGGAGCGCCGGAGCGAATGCTGAATAACAGGGGATCTTCAGTATCACCAAACTCCTTGCCCATTAATTCTTCCACCCGACCAAGATACTCGTGGACGGTGGCGTGAAGTCCTTCCGGATACTCACGGTCGTTTTCATAATATTGACGACAGACTTCTGTAGAAATTGTAAATCCGGGCGGCACCGGCACACCTATACTGCTCATCTCCGCCAGGTTAGAACCCTTCCCACCCAGCAAATGCGCCAGGTCAGCTCCTCCCTCGGCATCTCCACCGCCGAAGAAAAACACCAGTTGATCTTCTTTGCTCTGTTTCGACATACTAACTACCTCCTGAAAAAATAATTTCTCGTTAATTTCCAACGTTTTCTTTTTCTATTTCTTCATTTGTTTTTGTTTGGCGTCCCCATCTTCCCCCCCTTTGTCTTTCCCCCCGCCAAGGAGGGAAAAGGAACAGGACCCCCTTTGTGTTTCCCCCTTCAAGGGGGAAAGATAAGGTGAATAGTTACTAGTGCTCAATCACAGTCGAAAATGTGACCGCACTTTTATCCGTTTTCCGGTTGTCATTCCCGCGGAAGCGGGAATCCAGTGGCGTTGAATTTCTAACAGTCGAAGGTCAAAGTCACTGGATTGCCCAATCAAGTTGGGCAATGACG
>CAZMIT010000081.1:0-5584 GCA_964566495.1 uncultured bacterium
GGAGGACGTGCTCAATTCTTCCGCCGCCAACGCCGGACACGTATATACCGGGTTCAACCGTGATCACCATTCCCTTCTTTAGGGTGCTGTTGGCGTGCCGAGAAAGCGAGGGGGACTCGTGAATTTCAAGCCCCACCCCGTGACCGACGCCATGAAGAATATTTTTATCCGAAAAACCAGCCTCTTTGATCAATCCTTCCGAATACTCGGTCAGCTCTTTAACCTCTCGTCCGGGTTGAATTTTTCCACAAATATTTTCAGCCACTTCTGCCGACAGCTCATATAACTTTTCCACCTGAGAATTTGAACCACAGAAAAACATCCGGGTCAGGTCGGTGCAATACCCGTTCAGACGCAATCCGAGATCCAGCAGGACAGGATCGCCTGGGGCAAGTTTTCTACCAGTGGGTGGAGCATGTGGATAAGCAGTTCGCTCGCCAAACAAAACAAGCGGGTAAAAAGCACGTTCCTCACCACGGCTTTCCAATTCGCGACGCAGAGCCCGGTTCAACTGTTCCTCGGTAATCCCCTCCTCGATCCAATTTTCAGCCAGCTCAAATAGTTTCAGCACCCGTCCGGTCGCCCGAACAATATTTTCAACTTCAGCCTGCGTCTTCACCTGGCGCTGTTCACCAATCCAGTCGTCACCATAAACTCGAGTCTCAAGTGGCAGTTCTTCTTTCAAAAACAAAAATTCAGTGTAGCTTAAGTTAGAGCGCTCAAGCTGGAGCGACTCAACATTTTTGTCGGCAAGAAAATCACAAAGAATTTTTAACTTCTTCTTCCCCTGGGCTACTTTGATCACTTGAAGATCATCAGCGCTGAGACTATCCTGCGAAAATGAGGGATAGCGAGTATCGAGAAACAGGTAACTCTCTTCTGGAGTTAAGAGAAGCAGACCGTCGGTCCCGCGAAAACCGGTAAGATAACGCAAATTCACCAGTTGGCTGGTCAGGTAACCGTCACGTCCTGCCGACTGCAGACGAGCGTAAAATTTTTGCCGGCGCCCCGCGTAATCAAGCGCGCAAATGCCCAACCACCGCCCGCAATCCCAGCTGATAGCTTCGAACTCCAAAACCAGAAATCTGACCCAGGCAGACGGCTGACGTCAACGATTCTCGACGAAACTGCTCACGTGCCTGTATGTTGGAAAGGTGAACTTCCACAACGGGATACTCAACCAATTCAATTGCATCCCGCAGAGCAACGCTGGTGTGGGTGAAGGCAGCCGGGTTTAGTACGAGTCCGTCTTTGTCCAGTTCCTGAATCCAGTCCACAAGTTGGGCCTCTGCATTGCTCTGACGCGTTACAACCTCGACATCCAGTTGCTCGCCCAGCTTTACCAGGGACTCGTTTAAAGTGGTTAAATTCGTAGTTCCATATTGACTGGAGTCACGCCTTTCCAGACAGTTTAAATTAGGACCGTGATATACATGTATTTCCATTTTTTTAATCCTCCTTGAGGTTAAAGATATATCCGATATTGATCTGCTATAAAACGACAAAAATTATTCAGCTTTTTTGATCTTTTGAGTATAAGTTTAACAGTTATCTTAACTAAAAAATATATACTTGTCGTCTTAATTAGATGACAGTACTAAATATGGTTTTCAGCTAAATTATTAGCAAATTTCATGCTCAATTTTCAAGACCCCCAGCTCTTACCAACAACTTCTTGCCGTTACATTTGCCACCCCGTCCGAATAAATTCTGCTGCAACTTCTGACTTTAAAAATCACTCAAATAACTTAACACTCACGCTTATTTTAGTGATCACTTATAGTTTAACCTCAACCGACTATTAAGATAATAACTTGTAGTCTACTTCACCCTTACGATCGAGAGAGTCGACGGTTTGCTCATTTTTAAAACATGATTAAGCAAAATGATAACAACTGTTGCAAACGGCGTTATGACTGTCTATATACCTGTCACAGGGACCAGCTTCGCCTGCTCTAAAAAATGAACAATTATCACTGGCATACAAATACCGCTCCTTTAATTATCACCAGCTATTATCACAACCAGTTGGCGCCAACTATTGAGCGAATAACAATCCCCCTTTCTCCAACCATTTTCGACTCTCTCAACTTTTCTATACGCCAGCACATAAAAATATGGGTTTGCTTTTTAATTCGGTATTTGATGTTTATTATCTAAAGCTATTTCTTGGTTTTGTTAGATCTTGTAATTAATTCTGATAATACGGGGGCCAAATAAGATTTTTGTAAACGACAAGTTCAAAATGGATTCCGGGTCGCGCTTCCTATGGCCGTTTGCCCGGAATGACGGTATTTAGGGCCTGCCTTTAGTGCCCCATGTTTGTCTTTCCGGGCTGAGCGAAGCTACTTCCCTGACCGGCACGAGGACATTAAACAACTACAGACTTTTCGAAGTTAAATGTCTTCTCCCACTAATTCGTTTACAGATGAAGGAGGTGCTTATAATCGGATTTTTTAATTGCCGTCACTATCACTGCCGCTATTATGAATCGGACCCAGCCGGTTCATCATAAGAAACCGGCTGGGGAGAATGAGATGCCTCCTTCATCTTTGACACATCTGTAATCATAACCCTGGGAGAGCACAAATCAAAAATAACGTGAGGGGAAGATAATTAAGTAGGAAAGCTAAATTAATAGGTCAGGAGAGTATCTGTTCTACCAGCTTATTGTAACGCTCCAGATTCATGTCCAGCAGTTTGCGTATATTTTCTCCCTGTTCCTGAAGCGAACGAACGTGAGTCTCGATAGCATCAAGACGGTCAGTTAGATTAGTCATCTGCTGAGTTAAGTCTGCAACTTCCCGCCGCAACTGCTCCTGTCCCACGTGCTCATCGTCTTCTCTATCAGGCGCCGAAGCTTCTGCCTCTGTTTCTATATTTTCCTGTTCCTGTCGCTGCTCTTTAAACTCATTTTCGCCGGCAAATTTTTCTCTTACTTCCGCGACAGTAAGCC
Source organism: uncultured bacterium (assembly GCA_964566495.1). GTDB lineage: Bacteria > T1Sed10-126 > T1Sed10-126 > T1Sed10-126 > T1Sed10-126 > T1Sed10-126. Next base: position 2,957 of record CAZMIT010000081.1, read on the forward strand.
CTTCCCTCTTCAGTAAATAGCGGATATATTCAAGATCCTTCAGATTTTCTTCAGTAAAAATACGTTGATTATTTTTGCCTCTCTCAATAGAGAGATAGTCGCTAAATTCCTGGTCGTAATAACGGATTGTTGATTCGGGCAAACCTGTCTCATCGCTTGCTTCGCCAATAGTATATTTTTGATTATTCATGGTGCCGGCACGGTCCTTAGCGCGACTTGTTTAGTTTCCGTATTAACCAGAGCAAAATGTGTAGTTCCTGAAAGCCAGCCCCCGGCTTCCCCAGGATTTATTTTCAAAACATCCTCCTCTTCTGTTACTACCGCCTCATGAGTATGCCCGTGGACATGAAAATCAGCCCCCGGGTCAGCTGCAGCTATCTGCCCCGGCGTGTGAGCAACAACAAAATTAAGTCCCCCGAGATTTATCTGTAGTGGCGGTTCGCTAATCGAAACAGTAGTTCCCTCAGATTTTTTTAATAAAGTCTCTCGGTCTCCGTCATTATTTCCAAAGACTCCATGTATTTCTCCATTGAACCGGTCAAGTACCGGGATAACAAAAGGCGATATGAAATCACCGGCATGAATCACTGCCTCAACCCCGCCGGCATTGAAGGCCCCGGTTAAATAGGAAACAGCGTTTAAGTTATCATGCGTGTCAGCAATTATTGCCACCTTCACTTGAAGCACCTCCGATCAATTAGTTGGTTAAAGTTACTTTAATCACATTGAAGTAAGCTAAAGTAACTTTAACCAGGTTGAAGTAATTTATTTAGCTCTTGATTGCGGTAATTTTATCGAATTCAGATGGAAGCTCCTCCTGTATAATTGCTTCTATATCTGATTCTTTCAGTTCCAACTCATCAACCAGATCATCGCGCAGATACTCAAGATTGCAGTCACCAGAAAAACCAAGCTCCAGAGTTTTTGCAAGCACGCTGGCAAAATGAACTACCGTAACTAATTCTTCATCCGATTCCTCTGGTTCATGATAGTAACGGGCTGAGAGACTGAGTTTTTCCGGTAGATCCCAGCTTTTCAGCACCTCAGCACCAACCTCGCAGTGAGTTGTCTCCAGGACTTTTTGTTCAGCTTCATACATTGGTATTTCTTCCTGTCTCATAACCTGAAAAATTTTAACAAATTTTTCGTGCAGATGCTGATCAATAATCGTCTTGCCAATAGCGTGCAGGTGTCCGGCGCTAAATGCCTCACTGCGGGACTCGGAATCATAGGATAGCCGGCGGGCAATTATTTCACTGGCCGCACCAACGGCAAGAGAGTAATCCCAGAATTCCTGACGAGGAAAGTCGGGAATTTCCGGCGCTGTGTATTTCTTTTCTACTCCATAACTTAGAGCAAGGCTGCGCACCGTGTTAAAACCCAACACAGTAATTGCCCGCTGAATGTTGTTGATTTTCCCGGCCAAACCGTAGTAACTTGAGTTGGCGTAACGAAGTAGTAACGAAGCAAGCGAGGGGTCAGTTCTTATCGCCTGGCTCAGTTCTTCAATAGTGGTTTTTTCTCGATTTACAAGTTTAACTATCCGGCCTGAAATTTCAGGTAGAGAGGGAATAGAATCAACTTTTTCCGTAATGATTTCCAACGATTTGCTTTTTTTGCTCTCAGCCATTTTCTATATTCCGCTTTATGATTCTACAATTTATTCGGACCAAGCGGCCTACTTTAAAGGTTTTACTCTGCATCCTCATATGGTCCCGGAGCAAAATATTCTTCTATCTGACGAAAAAGACTGGTGCTTATCCCGGGAACCATCTCCAGTTCGTCCCGGTGTGTAAAAGCTCCAACTTCTTCTCGGTACCATCTTATACGTTCCGCTATATGATTTGGCATCCCGGGAATCTCGCGCAATTTATCCAGAGAGGCTACGTTCGGATTAAGCTTGTCCGAATCAACTTCAGTTTCTTCCGGACCCTCCATTTCAACTACTTCTTCAGGCGATGTTTCAATAGTGTCAGTCCGAAGTTTTGTCACTTCCTTCTCCAGTCGCTTAACGGTCTCCTGCATTTCTCGCATATCTGCTTGCAGACGGCGAATAATTTCAAAAAGTTGCTCCGTATCCGTCGAAATTGCATGCTCTTCTTCCTTTGGTTCGACGATTGGAGTGTCGGACTCAAGAAAGTCAAAACCCGGCGTGTCAAAAACTGTTTTTCGCTGACTTCTCTCCGGTGTGCTCTCAGTTTTTTCTTGCATCTCAGCCGCCGGTAACCGTCTTCCTCCTTCCAACAACTGTTGGATAAATTCGTCAAAATCGTCGCCAGTAGTTTCCGCACTGATAGAATTTGTGCTACAAGCTACAAGAAAAATCAAAGCAAAAGCGACAAGCCAGAAATAATGTTTTAACAACCTGGAAAAACCTCCCCGGCGGTAAGTTTAATTTGGAACTGCTTCATTTTAACTCTATCTGAAATTGGTAGGTTTGTAAATAGCCGCTAAATTTAACCCAAAATATTTCAATGTTTATCATTCCCGTGAAAGCCTTCCACTCTTCTAATCGAGAAACAAGAATTCAACGTCACCTACTGCTGGCATTCCCACGGAAGGGGGAGTCCAACGGTTTTGCCTTTGAACTTAAATCTAATCGTCGGCAAGGCTGTCAAAGTATCCCTG
>CAZMIT010000082.1:0-5420 GCA_964566495.1 uncultured bacterium
CAAGTTCATTTAACCAGGCCGCTGTCGCTACCCCGGAACGGTTTACATAGGTGTTGGGTTTGGCCGCATAATCTATCGGGGACTGCTCATCACACTGCATCAGCCAACCAAGCTTATGCTGATTAACCTCGGCTTCAAACTGCTCACATAAGCTGTCAACCGCCCAGAAACCCAGGTTATGATAGGTATCCCGGTATTTGGCTCCTGGATTGCCGAGACCAATCACTAATTTCAAGCGGTTCGTGCGGTTAACTTCAGACGCCGACATCAACCGACCTCTTCCTCGACAGCCTCCGCTTCTCCCTCAGCAGCTTCGCCTTCTTCCGCTTCTTCTTCAGCTTCCACTTCCTCAGCTTCAACTTCTTCGGCCTCTTCCAGGGCCTCCTCAACGGTTTCTTCGATAACACCAACACCAGCGGCTGGTGTAACTTCAAGGTCAAACTCCTCTGGCGGCTGTACACTGACTAAGACTCGATCCTGATCAGTGAGGATATCAATGTTCTCTCCAACTTCAAGGTCACGCACAAATATCTTATCGCCAATCTCCATCTCGGCGATAGAAACATCGATCTGTGAGGGAATTTCGCTGGCTTGACAGTCAATTCTCAGCGTTCTAACAGGCTTGTCCAGTATACCGTCCTCCTGTTCAACCCCGGGGGATTCCCCGGTCAACTTAACAGGAACTTTCACCTGGACTCGATCCTCGGGACTGACCTGGTGCAGATCAACGTGCAATAGATCACTGCTAACCGGATCAAGGTCAGCATCTTTTATCAGCACCTGGCGTTTCTCGTCGTCACTTGCGAGCTGCAGGTCGACAAGAACATTATTTAACGCACCATCTCGCAGCAACTCGCTGATTTCATGAGCGTCCAAAAGCAGGTTTTTAGTCTCCACCTCACGACCGTATAATACGGCTGGTATTAGTTCTTCCTCGCGATAGCGTCCACTCGGCCCGCTACCGGTCTCTTCTCGAATCTCTGCGCTCAACTGCTGTTTCATCGTAAATCCTCCTGTTTAGTCTAAATTTCTTCTGAATAATATTTGTAATTGCCGCTCAAATTAACAATTCTTACCTACTGTATAGCCAGTTGCTCTATAAAAAACCGATCCCCTCGGACCTTTCTCAAATAAAAGGTCATCGGGACGATTAAATCTACTTTCGCGCTCAGTCGAAATGTCCTCAGACAAACAGTTCCTTGATGCTTTTCTCCTCGTGAATACAACGAATTGCCTGAGAAAAGAGCTCCCCTGTTCCCAGTAATTTGATCATGTCGGTCTGGCGAGCTTTTCCTTCCAGTGGTATTGTATCACAAACATAGATTTTATTCAGGGGCGAATCTTCCATACGATCGACGGCATCCTCAGAAAAAATAGGATGCGTTGCCGCAGCTGTCACCGAGCGCGCCCCATTTTTAACCAGGGCTTCGGAAGCTGTAATTAAGGTTCCGCCGGTGTCAATCATATCGTCAACCAGGATACAGTCCTTGCCTTCGACCTCACCAATTACGTTTATGACCTCGGCCCGGTTTGGCTCCGGTCGACGCTTATCAATGATAGCCAGTGTAAAATCAAGCCGTTTGGCCAGCGCCCGGGAGCGGTTGGCTGCGCCGGCGTCCGGACTAACTATTACCGATTCTTCAGCTTGGAAATTGGAATTCAGACAATCAATTAAAATTGGTGCCGAATAGAGGTGGTCGACCGGGATATCAAAGAATCCCTGGATCTGGTCGGCGTGCAGGTGCATGGTTAAGACCCGGTCAGCGCCCGCTTTCTCTATCAGGTTAGCGACCAGCTTAGCCGATATAGGTACCCGGGGACGGTCCTTCCTGTCCTGGCGAGCATAACCAAAATAAGGAATAATTGCGGTAATGCGTGCTGCCGAGGCCCGCCGGGCGGCGTCGATCATTAGCAGCAACTCCATCAGATTATCGTTGACCGGACGACAGGTGGACTGCGTGATAAAAACGTCCACACCGCGCACGGTCTGATTGAATTTAACCCTGATTTCGTCGTCAGCAAATCTGTCCACTCTCAGGTTTCCTGTTGATTCACCCAAACGCTTGGCAATATCAGAAGCCAGCCCCGGATTAGAATTTCCTGAATAAATTTTAAAATCTCTAAATCTGCTCACGGGTCATTCTCCTCTTCTTTACGTGGTTTCCAGGTCTCCGTGACCCAGTCCTTTTTTGTTACCTGTTTGGCTCGAGATAAAGCCAGCGAAAACGAAGATACGTCCTCCGTAATAGTTGAGCCGGCTCCAATCATAGCCCCATTTTCCACTTCCACGGGGGCAACAAGCTCACAGTTACTACCAATAAATACATCGTTTCCTATTACTGTCCGGTGTTTCTCGTAACCGTCATAATTACAGGTTATTGTTCCGGCACCAAGATTGCTGTTCTGACCGATTTCGGCGTTGCCCACGTAAGCCAGATGGGAGACGTTGGTGGCGGCGGCGATTCGGCTTGCCTTTATTTCTACAAAATTACCCAGACGAACGTCTGAATCGATCTCAGAGTCCGGCCGCACGTGACAGTAAGGACCGATCCGCACACGATCTCCAATGCTGGCACGATTCACATAGGACCGACGCACAAAGTTGTCCTCACCGAATTTGGCGTTATAGGCAAAGGTCGGACCAATAAATCGACTGCCTCGCCCCAGCTCTGTCTCCCCCCAGAGAGTCACTTCATTCTCCAGCTCGACGTCATGCTCCAGCTCCACCCAGGGACCAATTTTAACCCTGTCCGGATCGTGCACGGTCACCCCGTTCTCAAAGGCTCGCTCCACCTGTTTCTGATAACCCTCCCGTTCAAACTGAACCAGCTGACGACGGGTGTTTATCCCCCGCACCTCCCACTCGTCCTCAACAACCTCTGTATCAACTGTCCGTCCCTCATCGACCAACAGTTCCACCAGGTCAGTTAAATAATACTCGCCTGCTGCGTTGTCCGCCGACAGTTCGGGAAGTCGCTCGCGAAAGGTTCCCGCCCGTCCACACATTATCCCGGTGTTTACAGTTTTTATCTCTTTTTCACGGGTAGTTGCATCCTTTTCTTCCACTATCTTGATGACGCTATCGTTTTCTGTAACGATTCTTCCGTAACCCGTCGGATCGTCGACTTCCGTCGTCAGCAGCGTCAACTCCGCCGGACTGTCTAAGAAACTATCCAGGAGCTGGTTATAAGTACGCGGCCTCACCCCCGGCACGTCTCCGCAGGTTACAACCAGGGGGGTGTCTTCGGAGACATCAGTTTTTTCCAGGGCCGCTCGCAGAGCATCCCCGGTTCCCAGCTGCTCCTCCTGCACTGCTCTGTTTACCTGCGGCGCAAGCAAACTTTCCACCTGCTCACGTCCACTGCCGACGACCACAATTATTTCAGAAAAACCGCTTTTTTTCAGTCCCCGCTCGACATGCTTTATCATCGGCTCTCCAAAACAGCGGTGACAGACTTTTGGCAGCTCGGAGTTCATACGTGTTCCCTCGCCGGCCGCCAGAACAACTGCTACTCCTTTATTTTCCATTCTTGCTCCCTCGCTGGTTAACTTATAATTATCTTTTGTCTTATATGTCTACGGTCTTGAACTAAAGATTGTCATTGCGGGCTCCGACCCGCAATCCATATTTACGGGTTTAAGGTATAGCCATTTAAATTCAAGATGGATTCCGGCTCGGAGGCCGGAATGACGTCAAGTTCAACTTCGATTCCGTATTGCTCTCTTTACGGTCACTTGGACAGAACGTATGATACACACAGAAACAAGTTAATTTTACAATACATCTTCAAAAAATTCATCCCTTTTGAATCATAACCCAGAACCTACCGCTTTCCTGTCATTGCGGTCTTGACCCGCAATCCATCAGAAGTTCGGTAATCAGTAATCGGTGTTCGATAATCGGTTTTGACTTCACTGAATACTGATTACTGAATACTGCTCTACAAGATGGATTCCGGCTCGGAGGCCGGAATGACGTCAAGGTCAAGAACTTTAACAAGATTATGAGCACTTATTGAATTTGAATTAGCTTTCAGCTTTTGGCTTTGAGCTTTAAGCTGGTGTATCCCGGCTCGGAGGCCGGAATAACGACGGTCAGATTAGGGGTTTGACTTTCTAAATGTGTTCTAATATAATTCTATTGGTCGTTTTCTTGCGGGTGTAGCTCAGGGGTAGAGCGTCTCGTTGCCAACGAGAAGGTCGTGGGTTCAAATCCCATCACCCGCTCTTAAAATCAGCTCAAAGCTTAAAGCCAAAAGCTAAAAGATTCAACCTGGCCCCAAACAACCCCATGGTTTGATTTAGCTTTTAGTTTGTAGTTTCCAACCGTACTTTTAGTTTTCAGCTGAACTAAGGCTTTTGAGGTTGAGCTTATGGCCTTAGCTTTCAGCTTTCAGCTTTCAACTTTTAACTGTTGTTTCGGAGGCGTAGCCAAGTCCGGTCAGGCAAGGGCCTGCAAAGCCCTCACACGTCGGTTCAAATCCGACCGCCTCCTCCTTCTTTTATTTTTTGGCCGGTGATTATTTTTATGGCTCGTATAAAAAGTTCTGTCCGCCACACTCTTTTCGCTCTTTTGGTCGTTGTTTTGCTGGCTGTCGCCGCTTTTATTTTTATTGAATCCTTCCAACGAACAGACCCCGGGGCTGCACCTCTACGTTCGGTCAAAGAGTTAACTATCCTTCATACCAATGATATCCACGGCCAGGTAGTTCCCAGTGATGTTGAGTGGCCAAGCGCCTTCCCCGACGGTCAGGCCGGTGGTATGGCCAGCCTGGGTACTTTTTTAAACCAGGAGCGGGCCACAGCCGACCGCGAGGACAGGACAGTACTCTACATGGACGCCGGAGACTGGTTCACCGGCACTCCCGAGGACGACTTGCTTGAAGGTAAGTTGACTATTCTGGGCTTCAACGAAACGGGCCTCAACTACACTACCCTGGGCAACCACGAGTTTGATGTCGACACTACCGTACTTAAGTCCAGGCTGGAGGAATTACAGGCTCCCGTCATTTCTTCTAACGTCCGCTACGGCGACGCTAATACTCCCTTTCCCGGCACCAGAAAGTGGAAGGTGGTCAAATACGACGACATTGAAATAGGCCTGTTTGGCCTTGTCGAACTCAGCTATATTCCCGAACTTCCCGGACTTGGAGAGGTTTTCTTTATCGACGAAACCGAGGCAGCCCGGGAGGCCGTCGAACAACTAAAAGAACAGGACGTTGACCTGATTGTCGGTATAACTCACCTGGGCGTTGACCCCGACCGGCAGCTTGCCCGGAACGTCGATGGCATAGACATTATTGTCGGCGGTCACTCCCATACGCGGCTGGAAGAACCCGAGAGAGTTAGGGATACACTTATCCTCCAGGCCGGTAATGATCTCACTTCAATTGGCCGGCTCGATCTAAAACTTGACGCTG
>CAZMIT010000083.1:0-5344 GCA_964566495.1 uncultured bacterium
AGAAGCGAGTTAAGAAGAAGGAGTCGAAGTCGTTTGGAGAACGGATAAAAAATGCAATTGCGGGGGTGGTGATTGGTCTTTTATTGTTTCTGGCCGCTTTCCCGCTGCTCTGGTGGAATGAGGGGCGGGCGGTGCGTGACTGGCAGACGCTGGCTGAAGCCGAAGAGGCGGTAATTAGCACTGCGGCTGACGAGATTGCCGAGGAAGAAGAGGGGGCACTGGTTCATCTGAGCGGGGAGGCGACAACTGACGAAGTGCTGACGGACGATTCTTTCAATGTTGCGCAGCAGGGGATAATTTTGAAACGGGTAGCCGAGATGTACCAGTGGCAGGAGGAAGAGGAGGAGCGCAACGACACGATTGAATACACTTACAGTCAAACCTGGGCGAGCCAGGTGATTGACCACAGCGAGTTTGAGTATCCGCAGGAGTATCAGAATCCGGCGGCAATGAGGTATGAGCCGCGTCAGTTCCGGGCGGACGAGGTCAGCCTGGGGGCATATGAGTTGCCCGATTTTTTAATTGACCAGATGGATAATTATGAGGATTTATCGCCGGGACAGGCGGTTGAGGACCGGGAGGCGCTTGAATATGAAATCAGCGGCGACTACATATACGTCGGTGAAGATCCGGTCGACCCGCAGATTGGCGACATCCGGGTTAGTTATCAAATAATACGTCCCGCGACGGTCAGTGTGCTTGCCCAACAGACGGGCGCAACGTTTGAAAAATTTCAAGCCGAGGCGGGCGGCACTGTCGGGCGGTTAAACATCGGAGAAATTTCGGCGGAGGGGATGATTGAAGAGGCGCGAACCGAGGCTGTAATTTTGACCTGGATACTGCGTGGGGTTGGCTTTCTGATGATGGTAATCGGGGTTGGTTTGCTCTTTAAACCGCTGCTGTTGGTAGCCGGTTTTATCCCTATCCTTGGCAGTCTACTCTCGGCCGGGGTATTTGTGATCGCTCTGGCGGCGGGGCTGGTATTTACCAGTCTGACAATTGGGTTGGCCTGGCTTTTTTATCGACCGCTCCTCGGGCTGGTTGTGTTAATCGTTGGAGCCGCCGTTGGAGCAGCGCTGGTCAAGGTGGCGGCCGGCGAAGCAGCCGAGATTCCCGAAACTACCGCTGAAGCCTGAAGTCTTGCAGGAGCGCTACAGCCGCCATCTGGCGATGCCGGAAATTGGTCCGGCCGGTCAACAGAAGCTGAGCGAGTCGAGCGTGCTGCTGGTGGGAGCGGGCGGATTAGGTGGAGCTATTGCTTACTATCTGGCGGCCTCGGGAATTGGCCGGCTCGACCTGGTAGATTTTGACAGGCTGGAGCTTTCAAATCTACAGCGACAGATACTTTACCGGGAGAATGACGTCGGTAAGCGGAAGGTGGAGGCGGCGCGCCGGCGGCTGCGGCAGTTAAATTCGGAGCTGGACGTAAAGATTTACACGGAAGAGTTTACCGGTGAAACAGGCGAACAAATTCTATCGAGCGGCAGTTACGATGTAATTGTCGATGCGGTTGATAATTTTGTCGCCCGTCAAGCAATGAACGAGCTTTCCCAGGCGCATGGGATTCCTTTTGTTCACGGTGCTGTCTACCGGTTTGAGGGGGAGGTATCTACCTTTTACCCGGGCAAGGGGCCCTGCTACGCCTGCCTTTACTCAGAGGCCCCGGAGAACGGTGATACGGCGCCCGGCCCGGCCAGCTTTACGCCCGGTGTTATCGGGACGCTGGAAGCGGCAGAGACGGTTAAATTACTGCTGGGGCTGAACGAATTGCTGGTTGGCCGGTTGCTGCGGATCGATTTGCGTCAGATGTCTTTTACAACGCTGAAAGTACAGCGGGATGGTGGATGTTTAGTTTGTTAGTTGGCTGGTTGGCTGGTTAGTTAGTTAGTTGGATAGTTGGGCGGTGTAAACCCATTCAGCGGGACCGCGTAGCTGGTGCTGGACGGGCTCGATGTCGAGGTCGCCGCCTGGTTGGGAAACGGTAACCCAGCTATCAGGGGCGCGACCGAGGACGTGAGCGGCGCGGGCGACAGCGATACTGCCGGTGCCGCAGGAAGTAGTCTCACCGACGCCACGTTCAAAGACCCGCATTTCATAGTGGCTGGCTGTCAGCTCGCGAACGAACTCAACGTTGATTCCATGGGTTGGCGTAAAGCGGGAGTGAGTCTGGAATTGTTCTCCTATCTTCTGAACCGCGGTGTTAGCGGGTTTACGGGGCAGATTCGAATTTTCGTCGAGGAAGATAACGGCGTGCGGATTGCCGACGTCAACTGAGTGATAACGTAGTTCCAGGTCTTCCACTTCAATTGTATTGCGGGCTTCGTATTTGCCGGCTGCCTCCATCTGTAAAGAAACCTCGGCGACGGGGGGCTGATCTAATCTAACTGAAGCCCGGACCGGAGAAGCCAGGGGCAGATCAATCTCGTATTCAGCCGTTCCTTTGTTTTCCAAACCGTGGTGATAGTAAGCGCAGCAACGCAGTCCATTTCCACAGCTTTCCGCTTCCGAACCATCGGCGTTAAAAATCCGCATTTCCACATCAGAGCTTTGCGAGTTGTTGAGGTATAAGACTCCGTCTGCCCCGGGACCGAAACTGCGGCGGCAGAGCTGCTGAGCTTGTTCATCTTTTTTCTCTTCGGGGACAGAATCTTTCCCTCGTTCATCGATGACAATGTAGTCGTTACCGAGGCCGTGAAGTTTAAAAAAATTCATTGAGAAACCTCCGATAGGTCAAGATTGGCCAGACGTTTGCCGGCCTCTTCGGTCCGGTCTTTGTTCTGGATCAGGGCGAAGCGGACGAAGTCCGAGCCGTTTTCAGGTTGTTGAGCGAGAGCGGCGCCGGGAGTCGTGTTGACTCCTGCTTCTTCAAGCAGTAGCTTACAGAGGGTGGCGCTATCAGTTGCTTTGGGGGTTCGAGCCCAGACGTAAAAGCCGGCGCTGGCGTAGACGTCACGGAAGCCGGCCTGTTTCAGATAAGGGAGCAGGACCTCGCGCCGTCGGCTGTAGATTTGACGCATCTCGTGGACGTGTTTCTCCTCAGTGAGAGCGGCAGCGCCGGCAGCCTGCAGTATCTGGGCCTGTCCGGAATGCATGTTGGTTTGAACCTCTTTGAAGTGCTGGAGGAGCTCATTCTTGCCGGCTACAAAACCGACCCGGTAGTTAGTCATGTTGGAACGTTTGGATAGCGAGTGAATGACCAGGCCGACGTCGCGGCCGCCCTCGATCGTGAAGAGCGAGGTGGGGGTGGGGCCGTCCTCGTAATACATCTCGCTGTAGGCTTCATCGGAGCAGAGCAGGATATTGTGGCGGCGGCAGAACTCGATCGTCCGGCGGTAGAAATCCGGGGGGATAACGGCTGTTGTCGGGTTGTTGGGACTGTTTAGCCAGAGAAGCGAAGCTTTGTCTGCGGTTTTGGGGTCAATCGCATCGAGGTCGGGCAAAAAGTTATTTCCCGGCTTCAGTGGCATGTAGACCGGCGTGCCACCCCGCTGTTTTGCGCCGGTGGTGTAAGGGGGATAGCCGGGATCGGGGATTAACACGACGTCGCCGGGGTCAACAAAGGCCATGGGGAGCGAGAAGACGGCCTGCTTGGAACCAAGTGTTGCGGTTATTTCCGATTCCGGTTCGAGTTCGACGTCAAAACGACGTTTGAACCAGCCGGCAACTGCGTGGCGGAAGAAATCCTCACCTTCGTAGGAGGGATAGCCTTCATCGGGGTTACGGAGGGCGTGCACGGCTGTTTCTTCGCGGGCAACGGACGGAGTTGGATCTGTCGGATCGCCGACCCCGAAGTCGATCAAGTATTCTGCGCCCCGTTCGGCGATAATTTTTTCTTTGGATTTATCAACCTCGGCAAAGGCGTAGCCACCAAGGCTGTTGAGATAACTGCTGGGGGATAGGTTCATATTTTTTCCTCCTAAGTGATAGATGGTAGTTGCTAATTTCAGTTAAATAGCTGAATATGAAGCCTATAAGTATAACTGAAGGGCAGGGGGATACGTAAGTGATTAATTGTTATACTGAGCCCGATTTTGTTCTGGAATTTAAGGTGGATCGAGGACTTAAGTGTCAGGGCGAGGATATAGGTCAAGGAGAGGGTATAATTAAGACGAGGGTTAAAAATCTCCTTCCCCTTGAGCGGGGGGGATGAAAGGGCTTGAAACCGACTTTTCACCCCCCTTTGTATTTCCCCCCCTCAAGGGGGGAAAGCTTTTTGGAGAGGGTTTAACTAAAAATGTAGGAGGTAATGCTGTATAGTATTAGCCGGAATATGAGGATAAGGGGTGGAAGACTGGAAAATTTGAGAATGAAGAGAAGAGGTTTCAGATGAAGATAGTGGTATTAATTGCGGTTGTTATGAGTCAGGCGTGTCTCGGTAGTCTTTACGCCTGGAGTGCCTACGTGCCGTCGCTGCAGGAGGGGTATGGTTTTACGGCGACTCAGACTCAGCTGATTTTTGGCGGGTTGGTATTGGGAAATACGTTGCTGATGGTGTATGCGGGTCGGCTGCTGAAAAAAACGGGGCCGAGAGCGCTGGTTGTATTGAGTGCTCTGCTGTTTGCCGGGGGGTATTTGCTGGCCGGATTTTCTGGCGGTTCTTTTGAGCTGATATTCCTGGGGATAGCAGTTTTATTTGGTCTGAGTATTGGTTTTGGTTACGTCAGTCTGCTGAAAGTTTGTATGGAGTGGTTTCCGGATCGAGAAGGACTGGCCAGTGGTTTTGCGGTAGCCGGGTTTGGCGGCGGGGCGATAGCGGTTTCGGCGCTGGTGGAGAGGCTTCTTACGGCCGGTTATGACGTACTTAATATTTTTACGATTATTGGGTTGGCCGGCGGAACAATAATACTTGGCTCGGCGCCATTAATGAAGTTGCCCGATAGCAAAGAGGAAGCAGAAGAGGGAAATGGGAGGCAGATAAGCGAAGTGCTGGGCGACAGGACTGTCTGGCTGTTGTTTTTCGCGATGTTCGCGGGGACATTTACCGGTCTGGTGGTGGCTGGAAATTTGACGCCGATAGCGATCGAGGCGGGATTGTCAGACAAACTGGCCGTTTATGCGGTAGCGGTATTTTCGATTGGCAATGCCAGTGGTCGGTTAGCCTGGGGGTGGGCCGCCGATATGATCGGTGCTAAGACAATTCCTGTGTCGCTGGGTCTGTTAGCGCTGGCGTCGCTGGGCGTGCTGCTCTTCTCGTTTCCCCCGTTTTTCTACCTTTCCGTAATGGTGGTTGGGCTCTGTTTTGGGGCTTCGTTTGTGATTTATGTGACCTATATAGCCGAAATTTATGGAGCGAGCGGTGTTGGCGATGTGTATCCTCTTGTTTTTATTGCCCAGGGAATTTCCG
>CAZMIT010000084.1:0-5276 GCA_964566495.1 uncultured bacterium
CCCCGACAATCCAGCCTCACCGCTCGTCATTGCCCGGCTTGACCGGGCAATCCAGACCTAATGAACGTCATTGCCCGGCTTGACCGGGCAATCCAGCGACTTTGACGTTGACCTTGGCGTTGAACTACCGATGTTGCCGATAACTGATTACCGATTACGGGTTTTTGAACTTACTCAACGCTCGTCATTGCCCGGCTTGACCGGGCAATCCAGCGACTTTGACGTTGCTGTTGACTTTCGCTCATAGACTGTTCAAATTCAACGTCACTGGATTCCCGCTTTCGCGGAAATGACAACCAGAAGCAGTCACATTTTTGACTGTGACTAAACAGTAGTCATAACTCAAAACCCATTCCCCGGGCCGGAAAAATAATTGTTCCCCCGTAATTCTTCCTGATCTCGGCTGTAAGTTCCTCGCGCTTGACTGGAAATTCTGTCGTATTGTAGTGGAAGGGAACGACACTACCCACCTTCAGCTCTGCGGCAATTTCCCCCACTTCCAGGGAGCTGCAGTGTGAATCTTCAAAGTAACGCCGGTAAGCTTCCGTAGCCTGGCAGTCTATCAGCAGCACGTCCAGTTTTTCTTCAAGATCAAGTAATATTTCATTTTGAGCGGTGTCGGAAGTGTAAAGGATATTCTGTGCGGGTCCCTCGAAGAGGAACCCGACCCCCGGACGGCTGTGGCTGGTGGGCACGGTTTGAATCTGTAAGCTTTTGTCTACCTTAAATTTAACCGGTTTATCGACCGGTATTGGTTCAAAAACAAAATCGAGATATTTTACCTCATCTTCCAGTTCAAACGCGTCCAGTTTTTTCTTGAGACGCGCAATAGTATCTTCTGGTGCCCGGCAGGTCATTTTTTTACCGCCGTGATAAAAACAATGGGAGAGAAAGGGTAGGCCATAGGTATGATCCGGGTGGCTATGTGATATCAGGACTTCTGTAAGCTGACGGTAGTCGAAGCCGCAGTCGGCGAGCAGTCGTGGGATGTTGCCACCGGCGTCGACCAGGATTGAATCTTTTTTACCCGTTAGGTGTAGAGCTGCGGTTGATTCGGATTGCGGTGGAAAAGACGATGAACTACCTAACACGGTCAACAGCCAGTTGCTCATGATTATCCCTCCATTACGACGATTACAGAATAATTCGTTAATCCAAAATTCATTTTTTGCTACTAAATAGAGCCTCTCCGAAAAGTTCCCTCTCCCCTGGAGGGAGAGGGCTAGGGTGAGGGGGGTTAAAACGTCACAACCGTTGTTCGGCCTCTACGAGGCCTCTTCACCCCCACCTTAATCCTCCCCCCTCAAGGGGGAGGAGATGTTTAACCCTTTTCGGAGAGGGTTTAAATAATCGGACTCGCCGGTTCAATTGTGCCGCGGTTGTCTAACTCAACGACCGGAATTTTACCCCGGCGCCGCTCAATAATTTTAGGTTCCAGCGGTCCAAAACAGTAGTTTTTCCCAGTCTCTAAATCAAGTTCTTCTTCACTACCCTGGCTATAGCGCAAGAAAATCTGCGCCTTCTCTTTTTCAAACAGCAGCTGAGGGTGGGAGCTTTTTTTGTCAATTTCAACCAGCTCACCTCGCAGAATGAAGGGGTTTTCCCCCTTGTAAGCGACCTGGGGATTGGGAAAGTGAGTCAACGCTTCCCGCAGGTCAGCGCCCGAGACGGCTTCCGCACTGCCCTTTTCAGTCAACTCTAACTTTACTCCTTCGCCGGTCTTAACTTCAATTTCTTCCAGTTTATAGACGTTGGCTGGCTCAGGTTGCTGATCGTTTTGTGAAATAAGTTCCAGCGTGCTTTCATCGGAAACCCGCTGCTGTAGTTCAACAAATTCGGGCGTCTGTGAGACATATAATCGACCGGAAAACTCCAGCAGTTCGCCACCTGTGGCTATCGCTGATCGCGGCGGCGAGTTTAACTGGGCGACGTGATGTAGATGCCAGGCTGGTTCCTTTAACTGCCGGAGATTGACCAGTTGATTGTAGTATTGTTTGACTCCCCGGTCAGTCAATTTGATTACGCGGGCCGGCAATTTTTTTGAGAGTTGTGTCTGGGTGAGATAATTTGACTCAATCAGATTCTGAATCATCCGGGAGAGATAAGATCGACCTTTGGCTGCGAATGTCGAGAAAAAGTAGTGATTCAGATAGATGGGTTTGAGTGGTGTTTCTCCCTTCCAGAAGGAACCGGGCTGGCCGAGCAGAAAACGTCGCAGTTTCTTTAATCCGGTCCAGAAGGGGAGCGAGCCGACGGCAAAAATCAGACGGAAATAATCGTGATCCTTCAATAGTTAAAGCTACTGCCGCCGATAAACTCGCGCAAAATAGAGGTTGGCGGTATTTCTTTTGCGTCCACTTTCTGAAACAGGTTTATAAATCGTCTGATTCGGTGGGCTGTCCGGTGGCCCGGGTCACTGTCGTTGACAGATTTAAGCGCTGATTTAATGTAAGGTTTTAATACCGCCAGCTCGTAGAGGAGCGAGGAGTTAAACATGGAGTCAGCATCCTCCTGGTAGGGAAAAATGTACTCCCGCTCGCCGCGGCGAACGTTTGACCAGCGGTGGATGTTTGTGGTCGCGGAGATGTTGCGGAAGAGGACGTCTCGCACTATACGTCGGATTAATCGCGTATCTGAAGTGCTTATTCGATTGTGGTTGTCAATGACCAGCTGAGTTAGGGCGCTGACGTAAATCAAGTGTTTGCGGTGGCGGTCTACCGCTCGGGTTAGCTCCGGGTTTAGCCCGTGGATACCCTCAACAATCAGAAGCTGATCCTCAGTTAGTTTTAGCGGGATAGTCTTTTCCTTACGCTGGCCGGTCTCAAAAGAAAATTGTGGCACTTCTACCTCTTTCCCCTGGGTAAGTTCAGTCAAGTGCCGGTTGAAAAGCTCCAGGTCAATAGCTTCCAGGGCTTCAAAATTGTAGTTGCCGTCCTCGTCGCGGGGCGTGTCCTCGCGGTTGACAAAATAATCGTCTGTGGAAATTCGAACCGGTTTTATTCCCTGAACACGAAGTTGTATCGATAGCCTTTTGGCGAAGGTCGTCTTGCCGCTGCTTGAGGGGCCTGCGATGGTTACAAGATTGATGTTATTTAGATCGCGGTGGATTTCGTCGGCTATCCTGATAATTTTACGTTCATGTAGCGCTTCAGATATCTTAATAAATTCGGTGATTTTATCCTCTTCGATAACCTTGTTTAAGGCACCAACGTCGTCCACTTCCAGGATTTTTGCCCAATCACGAGTTTCCTGGTATATCTGGAAGAGCTTCGGTTGGTCCTTAGGTTCCGGTATGTTTTTATGGTTGTCTCCAAGCGGGAAACGGAGAATAAAGCCGGGGGTGTAGGGGCGCAGCTCAAAGTGTTTGAGCAGTCCGGTGTTGGCGAGTGCAGGAAAATACGCCAGGTCAAGGTAGTCGTCCAGTCTGTGGAGTTCAACCAGTTCTTCGGACCATGTCTCCAGCAGCCGTATTTTGTCGCTCTCTTGCCGCTCTCGAAATATATTTAGAGCTTCTTTGTGTTCAACAACTTCCACTTCAATCGGTAGGTTGGCAGAAATAATTTCTCGCATTTTTTCCTCTATTTGATCCAGGACTTCCCGGTCAACAGGGTTTTCGTCCGAAAGCTGATAGTAATAACCGTGTTCGATTGAATGACCGATCTCCAGTTGTCTCTTTTTAAACAGTCTGTTGCAGGCCAGGACTAATACGAGGGTCAATCCTCGCCTGTAATATTCATCCCCGTAACGGTCTTTGTAGCGAATAAAATTTACCCGCCCCCCTCTTTTTAGGGGATGGCGCAGAGCAAACATTCGCTGGTTGACCGCTATCCCAACTAACGGGTTTTCTCCCCCGGTCAATTCCTGGCCGCTGTCCTCGATGATTTTAAGCGGCGTTACAGGCGGCTCATAAGTCAGTGTTTTATTATTAACGTCAAAGCTTATTTTATCACTCATCAAATCACTCTATCCTTAACTCTTCGCTATGTTTGAAAGTAATTGTTAATCGTGGTTCTGGCAAAATATCCCGTGTTCCGTCATTCCGGGCAAGCGCTCCGAAAATCACCTCCCCTTTCCTTTTTCCCCCTTGACGGGGGGAAAGACAAAGGGGGGTGGAATGAATAGCTCGTCATTCCGGCCCCCGAGCCGGAATCCATCTTGAACGTGATCTTGATTTTCAGTCTTGCGCCTCTTCGCCTCTTCGCATGTTCGCCACTTCGAGCCCTCCGGCCCTGAGCCGGAATCCATCTTGAACGTGATCTTGATTTTCACGAACTTGCGCCTGCTCGCCTCTTCGCATGTTCGCCAGGTCGAGCACTCACGCCCCTGAGCCGGAATCCATCTTGAACTTGATCTTTATTTTCAGTCTTGCGCCTCTTCGCCTCTTCGCATGTTCGCCACTTCGAGCCCTCCGGCCCCCGAGCCGGAATCCATCTTTACGATTTTGACCTACCGCTCTTCGCCCTTGCACTTGACTTAATTCCTCTCCCCTCCGAGGGAGAGGACACAGGTGAGGGGAGAACTTGATTTTGCTTTTGACCTTGCTTTACCAGACCTTTCGCCTGCTCGCAGGCTCGCCACTTCATCGCCGACATCCATCTTTACGGTCTTGACTTACCGCTTGTCATTGTCCGGCTTGACCGGACAATCCAGTGACTTTGATCTTCTAACAACCAAAATTCAACGCCGCTGGATTCCCGCTTCCACGGGAATGACGATCAAGACCGGAACGCCACTGGATTCCCGTTTTCACGGGAATGACGATCAAGACCGGAACGCCGCTGGATTCCCGTTTCCGCAAGAATGACAATCCCAAAAACGTATGTCCGAGTCTACAGGCAATTGTGCTGTGCCAGCAATGACAGCAGGGACGCCAAACAATTAAGCAAATCAAATAACTACTACTAAAAGTTTACCAAAAAATTTCCTGATAAGAAATTAATCAATCACGCCGGAACAAATATTGTTCAAAACCGCCCGGTGTCATTCCAGGCGCAGTTCCGGAATCTATCTCCTCTTTCCTTTTCCCCCCTCGAAAGGCGGGGGAGACAAAGAGAGCCCGTTCTTTTTCCCTCTTCGAAAAAAGGGGGGCAAAGAGAGCCCGTTCTTTTTCCCCCCTTGAAGGGGGGAAAGACAAAGGGGGGTGAACAAAATGGATTGCCGGGTCAAGCAACGTCATGCCGGACTTGATCCGGTACCGGTAATGACGGGGGGCGGTAGGTTTTGTGTTTGGTTTGATTAAGATTATATTTACAGCCAAATTTGATAAACTTCTATGC
>CAZMIT010000085.1:0-5224 GCA_964566495.1 uncultured bacterium
TGCTCAACATCTCGGATGTCTCGCCCTGGCTCTCTTTTTTAGTTATACTTGTGCTTTTCATAATTACAACCGGTGTTGCTATACATCTCTTCAAAATCGGTTGGAAACTACGAAGCTGAGCCAAAAAAAGTTATAATCTGTCGTAAATGTTCAGTGGGTCCAATCCATTTTCTTCCCGCCTCCCCGGAAGGGAAAAGGAAAGGGAGGATGGATTGAAAATTTAAATTATATTCAACAGAGGATGATTTATTTTGGAAAAACGAATGTATTTAGCGCTGGCTCTTTCAATGCTAGTTGTGTTTGGATTCACCTATTTTCAACAGCCGGAAGAACCGTCTGTGAACGACAAAGAGGTTGAAGAAGTTGTTGAGGAGGACCCCGGGGTTGAGGAGCCGGCAGTAGAGACTGAACCGGAACCCGAAGAGGCGGAGGAAGAAGAGCCATTACCGGCGGAAGAAGTTGAGCTCGCCCAGGTCGAAGAGAGCGGCGAGACAATTCCCTTCAAGACTGACTATCACCGGGGACATTTCAACCTGCGCGGAGCGGAACTGGGAGAAATAAAACTGCCTGACCATCCAATGCTGGGTGAAAAAGACAGGCTTTTCAACTTTGTTGCTGCGGACGGTGGAGGCCTGCGCCTGGAGAATGCTTTTCCGCAACTTTCACTATCCCAACAGAGCTTCAACCTGCTTGAGAGTGAAGACGAGGATCAGTTTATCTTCCAGAAAGAGCTGGAGAACGGACTCCTGCTTCGCAAACGATACGACCTGTTGAGCGACAGGGGCTACGAAATGGAGCTATCAGTGGAACTGGTTAACCAGGGCGAAGAAGAAGTAGAACTGAGCGGACTTGATTTTCCGGCCGGCGGACCGGCGGGCCGGGGAGGACTAGGCCTGCGCTGGGGTCCAAACTTTGGTCCCGACCGTCTGGAGGAGACCCGATTTGACCGCGACTACGTCCACTACGGAGACGGCGAGTCTTCCAGTTATTTTTCAGCCGAAGGAGCGGGAATCTGGGACCGATTTACCGGCGACGAGGACGACCAGCGCTATGAATTCTCGCGCGGTCCAATCGACTGGATGAGCGTCTCGAACCGCTATTTCATCGCCGCCATGATCCCGGAAAATTCCTTCAACATGATATTTTTGAACCGGGGGTCAGAAGCAGAGGATAGTTACAGCGCCTGGGCCGGCTACCGGGATTTCAGCCTTAACCCGGGCGATAAGAGACAAGAAAACTTCACCCTATACCTCGGGCCAAAACATTACGAGGTGTTGCAGGAGCTGGCACCGGGTCTGGAGGCCGCCCAGAATTACGGCTGGTTCACTTTCCTTAGCCTGCCGCTACTCTGGGGTCTTAACGCCGTCTACTCGGTCATTCCAAACTATGGTCTGGCGATAATTATTATCAGTTTGCTGGTTAAAACAATTCTCTACCCGTTGACCAAGAAAAGTTTGACCAGCATGCAAAAAATGAAGAAACTACAGCCGCGGATGAAAGAATTGCAGGATAAATACGATGACGACAAAGAAAAGCTGAACCAGAAGATGATGGAGCTTTACCAGGAAGAAGGGGTCAACCCGCTTGGCGGTTGCTTGCCTATGCTGTTGCAAATGCCGATTTTCTTTGCACTTTATCGAACTCTGCAATACAGTATTGAGCTGCGGGGAGCCCATTTTCTCTTCTGGATTGCCGACCTCTCCTCCCGCGATCCTTATTATATTTTGCCGATCGCCATGGGCCTGGCTATGTTTGTTCAACAGTCCTATCAGATGGCTTCAGGTGGGGGCGGTCAGCAAAAAGCAATGGCTTACATCATGCCGGTTGTCTTCGTCTTTATTTTCATGAACCTGCCGGCGGGGCTGGTTATTTACTTTTTAACCAACTCCCTGGCCACACTCGGTCAATACTGGCTTATCAACCGCTCAATGGAGGGTTAAGTTGCCAAAACAAGTTATAGTTGTTGAAGGAGAGAATGTTGAAAAAGCAATCGAGAGGGGGCTAAACCGTCTCGGCAAAGAACGCGAAGAGACGGAGATAAAAATACTGCAGCAGGAACAACCCGGTCTTTTCAATCAAACCTCTCAGAAAGCTCGGGTAAGACTGGCTGCCGAGGGACCGGACCTGGAAGCAATGTTAGAAAAAAATCTTCGCAGTCTGCTTGACTTACTTGATCTTGGAGATTTCGAGCTTGACATAGAAGTGGACGAATCTCTCTACCGGATTAACATTGACCCGGAAAAGAATCGCGACAGCCTGCTCGGTCCCCAGGGGCGCACCCTGAACGCCACCCAGTATCTGGTTGAACAACAGCTTAACGAGGTCTCGGAAGAACCGATAAAGGTGATCCTGGACAGCAATGATTTTCGCCAGAAGCGGCGCGAGGATTTAGAAAAACGAGCCCGGTATTACGCCCGCCAGGTAAAGGAGTCCGGGGAAAGCTTCGAGTTGAGTCCGATGATTGAAACGGAACGAGAGGTAATACACGATGTAGTCGGAGAGATTGAAGGAGTGAGCTGTCAAAATATTGGCGAGGGCTCGCGCCGGCGGGTGGAAATTTTAGCGCGCGGTAAGAGTTGATCATGAGCAGCAGTCCGGAGGAGACGATCGCAGCGATCGCAACTCCAGCCGGTGAGGGGGGGGTTGGAGTAATACGACTGAGTGGACCTCAGGCGCTAAAAATGGCCCGTTCGGTCTGTGATAACCCGCCTGACCAACCCCGGCCTCGCCACGCCCACCTGGTGGAGCTAACCCTGGCAGCCGAAGAGACAATTAGCGATCAGGCAATCCTCACTTATTTTTGCGCCCCCCACTCCTACACTGGCGAGGACGTCGTTGAAATTTCCTGTCACGGCAGTCCGCTATTACTGCAGAAGTTACTGGGCCAGTTGCTTGAATTAGAAACAGTCCGGCTGGCTGAACCCGGTGAATTTACCCGCCGTGCATACGAGAACGATAAGTTAGACTTGGCCCAGGCGACCGCCGTTGGTGACCTGATATCTGCCCACTCGGAAGCGGCGCTAAGAGCTTCCTCCCGTCAACTCAGCGGCGAACTCTCCAGTATTGTGCAAGAGATAAGGGAGCGGATTCTCGGCCTGCGATCAGAGGTCGAGGCTAACCTGGATTTCAGTGACCAGGAGGATGTTGAACTGATCGATCGAAAAACATTGAACGACGAGCTGCAGAAAGTCGAAACAAAACTGAATGAACTGGTGGAAGAGGGACAAGTAGGTGAGCTGTTGACCTCGGGCTGCCACGCCGCTATCGTGGGACCACCTAACGTCGGTAAATCAAGTCTTTTTAACCTGTTGCTGCAGAAAGACCGGGCGATTGTCACCACCCAGCCCGGAACGACCAGGGATGTGCTGCGGGAAAATATTTCAATTAGCGGCATCCCTATTACCCTGCACGACACGGCGGGCATACATGACGCCCCCGATAAAATTGAAGCAGAGGGAGTGCGTCGCAGTGAAACCGCCCTGCAAGACGTCGATCTTGCTCTTTTTCTGCTGGAGGCGAACCGAAAGCTGGAATCGGAAGCCCACCAGGTAAACCAGATGCTGAAGGAACATAGAACCCCGACCCTGCTGGTGTTAAATAAGATAGACCTTAAGCAAAAAATTACCAACGAAGACGTGGAGGCCGAGCTGCAGCGACCGGTAGACAGTAAAATAAGCGTGCTGGAGCGCCGGGGCATTGAAGGACTTGAAGAAAACATAGTTAGAAAAATTAGTGGACGTGAGCTTCAGACCCCTAATCCGATCGTCACACATACCCACCAGATCAACCAATTAAAACAGACTATTACGCACCTCAGCCAGGCCCAAAAAAACCTGGTTAACGAGGTCGAGGAAACCCTGATCGCCGAGGACCTACGACTTGCTTCCCGACAACTGGGAAAGATAACCGGGGAGATTAGCAGCGAGGATATCCTCGACGAAATATTTTCCAGCTTTTGTATTGGCAAGTAAAAATGTGAACCTGTTTAATGCGCCAGGCGCCGCGGCGCGAAGCAACTGCTTACCGCGCTGTGACGTATGGTTCAATTCGTTCAAATCTTTTTTCGCCTATACCAACTATTCTCTTCACGTCCCAGGGGTTTTCATAGGGCCCGTGGTTTTCTCGATTGCGAACGATCCGTTCCGAGAAGGCTTCTCCAATACCCGGCAACAGCTGTAGTTCCTTTGCTGAGGCGGAGTTAAGATCGATTAGTTCGTCGCCTTGACTCCTGTCGGGCGACTGCAGATCGTGGCGAACGATTAAGTCCTCCCCCGTTAACGGTCTATCGCCGGCCATTATTTCTGCAAACCGGCTTTCACTGGGAATCGTGACCTCCAGCCCGTCAAAAACCTGTTCGTAAATAGGTAGACCGGGAGCAACGGCGTCGTCGGTGAGTCCGCCGGCTTTCTCAATCAAATCCTTGACCTCGCTGTCGGCGGAGAGATGATAACTACCGGGGTTGTTAATGCCGGCGCCCTGAATTACGGTGCGAACGCTCTCGGGTTCCTGGCTTGCGGATGAAGCGGCGGTAGACTCCGACCGTTCAACTACAGTCTGGTGAACTTCAGGTGGTAAGGGTGGAATTAACAGGTAAGTAAGGGCCGCACCGAGCAAAAAAGAGGATACTAATATAAGGACAAATCGACTGTCCGCAGTCACCCGGGAGGCGACTCCCCGGCGAGATTTACTCGATTTTCAAAAGCCTTGTTAAGTGTCAGCCGGTCGGTATATTCGAGATCGCTGCCGACCGGTAAACCGTATCCAAGGTGGGTCAATTTAACCTCGTAGTCAGCGAGGATGTTTTTCAGGTAGTTCATTGTAACTTCGCCTTCATTTGTTGGATTAAAGGCGAAAATAATCTCTTCTATCTCATTTTCACTCTCAATTCGATTAATCAAATCTTTTATTGTTAGCTGTTCCGGTCCAACTCCGTCCAACGGAGAAATAAGTCCCCGCAGGACGTGATAAAGACCCTCGAACTCGCCGCTGGCTTCGAGGCGAAAAACAGTCTCCGGCTGAGCGACGACACAAAGTTGACGTGATGAGCGCTGGGAGTCCGAACATATTTCACAAAAATCCGCCTCGGCAAGTCCAAAACATTTTTTGCAGTATCCGAGGTGATCTTTAGCTTTAAGTAAAGATTCAGCTAAATTATCCACCTCTGCACGCGAGACGTTAAGCAGATGAAAAACCAAACGCCGGGCCGATTTTTTACCAATCCCCG
>CAZMIT010000086.1:0-3006 GCA_964566495.1 uncultured bacterium
GCAGTTGTGTTGATGGAGACAACGGAAGCTGACGTTTGTCCGGTTGACACACATGTCAATAGAATCTGCCGGCGGCTAAAACTGGTCGAATACGACGGGCCCAGCCGGGAGAAGCTTTTCTGGGAGCTTCAACCGCTAATTCCCTCCGGTGAGGGTTACAACCTGCATCACAACCTGCTAAGCTTCGGCCGGACGATTTGCAAAGCGCGGGACCCGAGGTGTGGCGACTGTCCGATCAAACAAATCTGTTGGGACAGGAGGGTGAGAAGGGAAGGAGAGGAACTAAAGCTTAAATTTCCAGGGTAAAATTTTGCAGTGTAGTCGCATCAGGTTCTTCATCCCCGCACCATTGAAATTCAAACTTTGCTTCGGGGAACTCGGTAAGCACCGACTCCACTTCTTTTTTGTCCCAATCGTCGAGATCAGCCCCCATAATCAAAAAACGATCCGCCTGAAGCTGAATAATATCAGTGTCGAAGTCTAAATTATTTAACGTATTAAGTAGCTGATCGTAAAAATCTTCACCATAGAAGATTCCCGCTTCCTTCCGATTTTCAACAAATTCAGGGATGGAAGCGAGCAGAAAGTCGGTGTAGCCAGCGCGCAATTTTTTCTTAAGTAAATCCTCCTGGGCTTTTACAAGCTGGCTCTGATACTCTTCAATTTTTTCGTCAAGAACCATGCCACGGACGGCCTGGCATACCTGGGTGCCCCAGATTGCCATCCAGTTGGCTTCCTGTTCTGAAATATCCTGATTTAATTTCATGTAAAGTGCCCCGTGGAGATCAATTCCGACTTTGAAGGGATAGGCTGTGTTTGTGTCCTGGAGAGCCTCCGGCCAGTCCTCACCGGGTTCGATGGAAGTATATTCACCCTTGGGAGCGTTGTCGAGTGGTTCAATAGGAGGCGAATGTGAAGGGATAAAGAGCGGGCTGTCAAGTTCCGGGCGAGTGTAGGGAGCCGTGTAGAGCTCACCATCCCAGATGACCGGAATGAAGACCTCGATGTCGTAAAGCGTCTGAAGTGCTTCGTCCAGGACGGGGAAGAAAACCTCTGGCTCTGTGCTTTCATTCAGGCGACTACCGACGCGTTGAATAGCCTCAAGTTGAGCGAGAGAGCGCTCACGCTCTTTAATCCGGGCCTGGATACGATCGGCCATGTTGTTAAAGACGTCACCCAGTTCTTCAATTTCGTCGCCGGTTTTTATGTCACTGCGGACGTCGAGATTACCTCGACCAAGTTCGACAGCAACTTCGTCGAGTTTTTCCAGTGGTTTAAGAAACCAGGTAGTTGCAAAAATTCCGACAATAATGGCGACAATCCAGAAAATCCCCGTAACAACGGCGTTGTTGATAAGAATGGCTCGCTGTCGTTCGGCCAGAGCCGTGGTGTCAAAGCCAATTCTAATAACCCCAAACTCATTGTCGTGATAGCGGATGGGGACAAGGGCATCATAGAAGTTCTCTTCCTCAGCCCAGCGACCGAATACATCACGCTGGGAGCGAAGCAGGTTTTTAATTTGTTCCGGGGGAAAGGGAATGATATCGGTCTCTGTTTCGCGGACGTCTTCGGGCATGTAAAAAAAATCATTGCCCTCGACATCATAAGCGATTAAAAACTCAGCGCCGGGAGCGGTTTCCAGCCAGAGACGTGTGCTGGTCCTGTTGATTTCGTCCAGATCGGCACCGGTCAAAAGCGAAGATGAGTAGTTAAGACCAAAAATTCTGCCAACCAGTGTAGCTTCCTGTTTCTTTTGTTCGACACTCTCCCGGACCTGCTGCCGCACATTAAAAAACGTAATAAGACCCATTACAACGGTCACCAGGAGAACCAGGACAAGAGTAACTTTTAGTTTAAGACTAAGTTTCAATGTCAATCGCTCCCGTTAATTTCTTCCAGTGTTCGTGAAACCTCGCGGACGCCGTCATAATCGGAATCTTCAGCCGGTACATATTTGTCGATATCGCCGCCAAGGGAGGTTAGAGCCTCCCGATCAGTTTCGTGCAAATTAAAAAAGTAGTCTTTGATTTTTTGGTAGAGTGCTTCATCTTCTGTAAGTTGTTTGGAAATTACAAACGGTTCGGCGGGGATGGGATCAGTTTTAGTTAAAACGGGCAACAGCTCGTCAGCTTCGTCGGGATCAACTACTTCCCGGCGCGCGTCATCATAAACAGCTCCAGCAGCGACCTCCCGGTTGAGAACAGCTCTTACTACAGCATCGTGGCCGCCAAGATAATTAGGAATAGTTGGAGCCACGGCAGGATCGAAGCCATAATTCATAACCAGGTGAGCGCGGGGGAAGAGGAAACCAGAGGCGGAGTCCGGATCGACAAATCCGATACTGCCCCCCTCAATTTGATCGGCCGACTCTATACCGCTTTCGCGGTGAGTAATAATAAGAGCTTTGTAGTGGGGTTCGCCATAGCGAACCGGTTTAGCCAGGGGCAGGTAATCAGTTTTTTCAGCAGCTTCCACGTAGGAAAGAGGACCAAGAACAGCCAAATCGTAACGACCCTCTTCCAAACGTCTAACAATTTCTTCATAAGAAGGCGCGAAACGATATTGAACGTCGCGGTCGAGATGTTCGCCCAGCGAATCCATAAACAGGCGCCGGTCTTCAATTATCTCAATGATAGAACGTGAAGGGACCTGGCCGATAAGGAGGGGTTCTTCTTCAACATCCTCCAGTTCACCGAAGGGGAAGTTACGAAAATCATTTTCACCACAGCCGGCCAACAGGGTAAATGTAAGCCCCAACAAGAGAAAAAAACAAAGCAGAGGCTTATTTGAAGCTACCTTCATGTTGTTCTACTCCCATGGATAGGATGACGTTAACTACGATAGCTCTGAGAAATTAGTGCATAAACTATAGCTTAACTAAAGGGATTCGACAACTTACTCCTGTCGCGGACCAGAACCTACCGCCGTGATTCCGGGCGAAGTGACCGAGCACTCAATCGCAAGCACTATGGATAAGTAACACCAAAAAGGAAGAAATTGTTTTTA
>CAZMIT010000086.1:3106-4999 GCA_964566495.1 uncultured bacterium
TGGATTGTCCGGTCAAGCCGGACAATGACGACCGAAAGCTACTGGATTGTCCGGTCAAGCCGGACAATGACAGGGGGTTAGGTAGGTTCTGATTTTTTGGGATTATCAATTGAGTTATTAGCTTTTTTTTGGTATCATAAACCGTAATTCAGCTTTACTGGTGGCGGCTGAGTAATTTTTGCCGCCAGCTGCGGGTTGAAGGATCGATATATATTTTCTGGATAGCTATGATGGGAAGTGTTTGACTCTTGAGTAAAAGTGATTGTGCTGAGTGGGGAGGGAGACTAACAGTTGAAACTATTCATTAATTTGTCTAAGCAAGAAACAGAAACCGGATTTACGCTCGTGGAATTGCTCTGTGTGATTGGCATAATTGGCATACTTGCCTCGATAGCTTTTGCTCAGCTACCGGGTGTTATTAACCAGGCCCGTTACGCTCAGGCCCAGCGTGATCTTGATGCTTACAACACTGAGTTGCTCTCCTACTACGCTTCCCGGGGTGAGTATCCATCCGATTGGGAGGATCTGGGATATAACACGGCACCCGAGGACCCCTGGGGATATCCCTATATCTATAACAACCATGACGAAATCTCTTCCGGTGATAGACGTAAGGATGGTGCCCTGGTGCCGATTAACAGCCACTATGACCTGTTTAGCCCCGGCCCAAACGGTAACTGGGCGCCTAACATTGGGGCAGACATATCAAGAGACGACGTAATTGTAGCCGAGGATGGAGCCTTTATTGGGAAGGCGGAGGATTACTGATGGAATCAGCAAGCACCTGGGGAGCTTTTAGCTCTCGCCTGGGGAAAAAGGTAATATCGCTGCTGCTACTGGCCTCAATTTTGCCGCTGTTTATCTTTGGCGGAGTGATTTATTTTCAATCGACAACGCTGTTGCGCCAGCAGTCTCTGGATAACATGGAAAATTATGTTAATGCAACGGGAGACAACATTTTCGCTTCACTGCGCCAGGCCGAGCACTTAATTTCCGAAGCAAGAGTAGAGGATGGTCAGGTGCAGCTTCAACAGGGGGGCGAAAGATATTTTAACAAACTCTTTGTAACTGACTATAGGGGGCGAGATATCAATACGGGGGAAGAAAAAATCAATATTGACAGCCGGCGGCGTGAGTGGCTGGAGCAGGGGCGTCCGACACTGAGTGAAACTTATCAAAAGGAAAAGTTCTACACAACAGCTGTAATCTATCCAACCGAAGAAAACTTGATTGTAGGTGAAATTGAGCTCAAACAGCTCTGGGAAGCCCTGAGGCCCAGCTATTTTAACAGTCGGGACGTTGTTTTTGTCGCCAATTCAAACTACAGGCTGATTGCCAGTCTGTCCGATGAATTTCCGTTCACAGGGCTACCCGAGCAGCTTCGAGCGGGGATCCCCGAGGACCGGGGTGGAGCGAGAGGAAGCAGCCGGCTCGAAGAGCTTTCTGAAGAATACGCTTGGACAACCCGTAAGCTCTGGCTGGAGGGCCGCTACGGGATAGAGCCCTGGCATGTTTTTATTTTACGTCCCGAACGAGTTGTCAGTGCATTTCCTCGTCAAATACTAAGGACCCTGGTCATATTTTTTGCCCTGGCTGTGTTAATTTTTGTCTTTGTTGCAAATCGATTCAGTCACCACATACTCGCTCCAATAGTCGATATGCACAGGGCGATATTTGCGCTTGAGGATGAAGAATTTCTCCCGGCATTGCCGGTAGACAGGGATGATGAGCTGGGTGAACTTGCCCGGCATATGGACAATTTACGCGACAGGTTGCGCGACAAAAAAGTTAACGACAGGCCATAGTTTAATTAACCCCCGCCGTTAATTTCAAGCTCTCAGAATAAATTTGGAGTTGATTTGAAGTGTTGTTCAAGCTGTTTATGTTATTTTT
>CAZMIT010000087.1:0-4996 GCA_964566495.1 uncultured bacterium
GCCTCCAGCACCTGCACGTCTTGTTCTTCCTCTAACTCCACCCGGGGCATCGACCGGCTGACGTCAGTCAAACGTAATTCAGGGCGTTCAAACTCCTCCCGCTCCATCTCCGGCAGTGGCACAAATACGTAAGTATCTGCTGGTTCTTCTCTCTCCGGCTCGCGAACAGCGTAGCGTTCAAACTCTTCTGAAGTAACTTCTTGTCGCTCCCCGCTCTCGCCTTCGCCCCCCGGCTGACCAGCGTCACGATAATTATTAGAACGTTCCGCCCGTCGAAACAACGGTTCACGCCTCAACCCCTCGGGCTGGGCGTCATCGCTTTCTTCCGCCGGCTCCTCCGGTTCAACCTCGTCCGGTTCGACCTCCTCCGGCTCCTCTTCAGGTTGCGCTGCTGCTTGCTCGACGGCTTCCTCTTCAACCACTTTCTCTTCCGGTTCCTCCGCCGGCTCCTCAACTTCCGGCTCTGGTTCTGGCTCCGGCGCAGGCTCTTCCTCTTCCGGCTCCTCCACTTCCGCTTCCGCCACCTCCTCTGCTTCCGGCAGTGGTTCCTCGGCAGCCGGACCGGGTTCTTCCGGTTCACCTGCAGGCTCCAGGACGGAGTGCAGATCAACAACTAAAGTTTCCGGTTCGGGATGCCGGGGATCAGGCGGTGTATAAGGCAGGAATATAAATATCAGGTGGGCAAGCAAACTCACCCCCAGAGCAACTAACAGACGTCTATTCATCCTCTTCCTCCTCGAGCGGTCGGGTTGAGAGGTTTACTCTTCTCACCCCCGCCTCTCGAATTGTATCCAGAACCCGCACAATATGTCCGTGGGGGACCCGACGATCGGCTCGCACAGTCACCGGTTTATCGGTCTGATCCAGTTCGCGCGCCAGCCCCTCCAGGTCAACTATTGCCTCCCCCAGGTAGATTTCCCCCCGCTCGGTCAGCGAAACTATATACTGGTCCTCGGGAACCTCCACTTCTCCTCCCGCACCGGGCAGATCTATCTGTAGACCCGGCTGAACGGTAAAGGTGGTCGACACCATAAAAAATATTAACAGCAGAAAAACTATGTCAATCAGCGGGGTTATTCGCAGGCTGGAAAAAGTGTGCTCGGTTTCAACCTCGCCAAAAGTTCGTGACTCTTCAAACATTGTTTTCCTCTATCAATGAGATAGTCCTGCGCACCCCAACCTCCATATCGTTAACCATGCTTTCCACCTTCGTCTTTAGCAGGTAGTGTAAAAAAAGCGCCACAATACCAACACTTAACCCGGCCGCGGTTGTCACCAGTGCTGTGTATATTCCGCCGGCCAGCAGGTTGGGATCACCGACACCGGCCTCGGCGATAATCTGAAATGTCTCGATCATCCCCGCCACAGTACCCAGCAGACCAAGCAGAGGTGAGACCTGGGCAATGAAGTCTATCGTTGGTAAAAACTGTTTTAACCTTAACATTATTTCCTGGCCGGCGTTTTGCATCGCCTCTTCTACCTTATCTGGTTCTGGAGTCTCGACGGAGAGCCCCACTTCAACCAGCTCGGCCAGCACCCCCGGATAGTTTTGAGCCTTTTCTCTTGCCTCTTCAAAAGCACCCTCGGCCAGGGGGTCTTCGATTGTCTCCCAGAACTCGTCAAAAGGAGTGTGATTCTTGTAAAAAAACAAAACCCGTTCCACTGCAAACGCAATCACCAGTATGGAACAGAGTCCGATCGGAATCATCAAAATTCCGCCTTCTAATAGCAGCGAAAACATCGCTCCACCTCCAAGGTTAGTTTGCTAGTTAGCTAGTTAGCTAGTTTGTTAGTTGGCTAGTTTGTTAGTTTGCTAGTTTCTCAGTATTTTTCAAAATTATCTCGCCACCCCAGCTTGATTTAATTCCTCTCCCCTCGCTCTTGATTTAATTCCTCTCCCCTACGAGGGAGAGGACACAGGTGAGAAGGAAAGTTGCTTTTGAACTTGATTTTGATCTCCCGAACGTCATTCCGGCCCACGAGCCGGAATCCATCTGAAGTTCAGTATTCAGTAATCGGTTTTCGGTATTCGGTTGCTTCAACACCAACTTTCGACACCGGAATTTACAATCTGTAAGCTGTGCTCAGTGGCTGAAGTTTAAGCTTGAAGTTACCGATCACCGACTACCGATTACCGGTTACCGGTCTTGACCTCCCCGCACTTGACCTCGCCTAATCTCCTCATTTCCTAATTTCCTAAGATCCTCATCACGAACTTCTCTCTTGCTCTCACGCTCTTTCGCTTCTTCGCCGGCTCACCCCATCGCCCGCTCGCCTCTTCGAATGCTCTCCCCCTATTCATAATCGTCCATTCCGCCTTACTTGTTAAGGCGATAACGATTAAAATAAAGCACAACCACAGCGACCAGGGCCACCCCGGCCAGACCCCAGAACATACCAAGTAAGCCAACGTAGTCGGCCAGCACCCCGGCTATCCCCGCCCCCAGGCTACCAATCGTGTAGTTAGTAAAAAAAGCCACCCCGTATAACCGGCCGTGCGAACTGACTCCACCGAACTCCGCCAGGTAACTGTTCACCACCGGCTGAGTCGAGTAATAGACAATTGACCAGAAGATCAGTCCGGCGGCAAAAAACCAGTGGGAGAGCAGGGGCAACAGCAGCAGACTGACAGAATAAAGCACAACCTGGCCGAGGTAAAGGGGCCAGAAACGTTTCCCGTCGCCGAGATAGCCCCCCATAAACTGTCCGGCAATACCAAAGATTAGAACAAAAGTCGTCAGCCCGCCAACCGCCGCCAGGTCCATTCCCTCCCAGACCTCGCCGATACTGTGGGGAATGTAAGTCACGACCCCACGATAAATGAAACCAGTCAGGCTGTGGGCCAGCAATAACACCCAGAGCTTCTCCCACGGCGGTAGCTTCCCTTTCTTCCGATCAATACTGGCCTGGGCCGGCGATTCAGGGATAAAGAAGAGCAGGAAAAGAGCCAGCGCCGCAAAACCAGCCCCCATCAAAAAGGCGGCACGCCAGCTATATAACGAGGCGACAGCTCCGGCGAGAGCCGGTGTTACGGCGATCATGAAGTTACCACCGCTGCCATGCCAGGCAAGCGCCTTACTCTGTTTTCCCTGGAATGAACCGGCGATCACGGCCAGCGCCAGCGGATGATGCATGCCGCCGGCAAATCCGGCCAGCAGCCACCCTAACACAAACATCAGCGGATGGACGGAAAAACCCATTAGAAGGGCTCCACCAACAATCACAAACAGCATCGATAAAAGCAGCAGCTTGCGACTTACTACGTCAGCTAACCAGCCGGTCGGCAAAGAAGTGAGGCCAAACAGGGCAAAACCGGCCGTCCCCACCCAGCCGGCAAAACTCAAGCTCCAGCCAAACTCCGCCCGCACAGCATTCAACACTACCGGATAAATTATCACCACTGCGTGCACCGTTCCATGCACAAAACTCAGGGTGAGAAGTCGTAGTCTCTTTATCGACATTGTGTAACCGTTTATCTCTTAGTCCAGCAATTTTTGGTTACCGGGGGATAATCACTCTTTTCCCGCGGATTTATACGTTTCCATGGCCCTGGAGGGGCCGAGTATGGAAACGTATACCTCGGAGTCTCGCCGGATGCGAGAGGAGAATGAGCCGGAAAAGGGTGATTGTCCCCCTCTATCGCGCTGGTGTCTAATGCGGCATCAACTACCAGAAAAAGAGTCATTGGGCTACTCGTCCAGGTGGGGCTCGGGTTCAAATACGGGGTTGGCGTGTTCGCTCAACAGTAGCTGTTCGTCCAGCGGATTGCGCAACTCAACCACGCGCGGGTCCCGTTCCCGGTAATCGTCGTCTCGCTCCGGCGGCTCCGGTAGCTCCGCATCACCGAGACAGTAATCCCAGTGGTCACACTTAATTTCCGATCCATTTTTTTTCTGAAAGTGACACCACTTGAATTGCTCGTTGCGGGGGTAGTTTTCAACGTCTTCGGAGACGGTAAGCTCACGCACACGCTCGAGCATCAGGTGTACCGATTCGATTGTCCCGGGGTCAATCTCCTTGAAGACAAACGCGGTCGAACTCTGCGGCGGCTCAGCAAGAAAATGTATCCCCGCTACCTCGGGCACCTGGCCGAACGCCTGGTAATATAGCCAGCCATAGACGTCGAGCTGTCGCCCGTAGTCGACGCTTAACGGCGACGAAGAGTTGAACGGACTCTTACCCGTCTTGTAGTCAATTATCGCCGTGCGCTCAAACCAGAGCGGATGTTTCTCAAATATTGCGTCAACACCACCGCCGAATAGCCACTGGCCGTCAGCGTCGGTCACCCGCACAGTCAGCTCGTTAGCGTCCGGACTCGACCTATCCCAGGCTTCCGCATCGGATAGCTTTGTCCGCCGTTTGAGCTGTTGAAACCGGCGTAGAAAAGCGTTCACGTAATTCTGAAACTGCAGCTTCAATTTGTCAGCGTTACGCTTCATTTCCTCTTCAAACTTCCCGGGCAACCCCTCCTGCCAGAGCTCGCGCGCCTTCTTATTTATCCGCTCGTTAAGGACATTTTTCGCCTTCTTTCCCCCGCCGGCAACCGGCGGCCCCGGGTCGCGGTTGAACTCTTCCACCACCGCATGCACAAAAGTTCCTTTTTTCATCGCATAACTGGGCGGCGGCTTCAACCCTTCGATATACTCGTAAGCCCACATCCGCGGACAACTGTAAAACTTGTTTATCTGCGAAGCTGAAAATACCCTCAGCTCGTCTTCTTCCGTCTTAATTTCATCCATCATCACTATCGGCTCCTTTTATTTGGCTCTGTAGAAAACCTTATAATTTACCTTTTAACTTCGACAGAAGGTTTTGGCCCCTTCGTATACGGATTTATAGAAATTAGTAGCCCCGGATGGGCTGATTACTAATTTCTATACCTCGGACCCAGCCGGTTCATCATAAAAAAACGGCTGGGGAGAATGAGTAGCGAAAGGGTCCAAAACTACACTCCGCTTTGGAATCTCTACAAAGCTTTTTATTTATAAATCTCACG
>CAZMIT010000088.1:0-4935 GCA_964566495.1 uncultured bacterium
GCTTGTAAATACGTCGGCGGTAGTCGTCAAAATCGAACTCATGATCCTTAACATAAGGCCAGGTAAGTCCGCCTTCGCCATCTGTAAAGTAGACCGGAGTCGGCGGATGAAAGGATTTCGCCCGGTTTTCGCTGTCATAACGGTAGGGAGAGATGAAGCCGGCAAAAGAAGCACTAAGGTAAAGCAGCAGAAGCATGAAGAGGGCGATCGCAAAAAGCTTGTTATTTTTTAACAGGTAGATGAAATCAGCTAATTTTTGTCTATACATTTTCCCGAGCTCCAAAGCGGACACGGGGGTCAACAGCAGCCAGCAGAATGTCGGCGGTAAGATTTCCCAGGATGAGCAGGATACCACTGGCAAGGACTAAGCCAACGACAACAAACTGGTCCCGGGACTGCACAGCTTCAAGCATTAACTGCCCCAGCCCGGGCCAGCCGGCAATAATTTCAACCAGAGCGGCGCCGCTAACCAGGGTGGTGAACTGATAGCCAAAAATAGTGATCAGAGGATTTACGGCGTTGCGAAGCGCATGACGATAAATCACCCGATTTTCGGGCAAGCCGCGGGCACGGGCTGAGAGAATATATTGACGACGCAGAACCTCAAGCATATTGGAGCGAGTTATACGCTGAAGACCGGCCATAGCGCCAGTGGCGATGACAGCGACCGGAATTGCCATGTGCTGCACAAGATCAACGAGCCGGCCAAACAGACCAAGTTCAGCGTAGTGAGGAGAGGTCATCCCGCCAATCGGCCAGAAATGAAGATGAGAGGCCAGATAAAGCAGCAAAAAACAGAGAAAAAAGTTGGGAATGGACATACCGATAAAAGCAAAGAAGGAGAAAATACGGTCTAAAATCCGGTTGTGGTGAACAGCGGCGTAGATGCCCAGGGGAAGTGCGAAAGCCCAGGTAAAAAATAGAGAGGCAAGCATGAGGAAAATTGTGTTGCCAAACCGTTCGAGCAGCAGACCGGTAATCGGTCGCTGGTGACCAAACGAATAGCCCATGTTGCCCTGGACCAGGTTGAAAAGCCAGCGGCCGTATTGCACAAGAACAGGGTCATCAACGCCATACCGCTCCTCGAGGCTTTCAACCAGTTCCTCCGAAATACGGGGGTTGGCGCGCAGCTGATCGAAATAATTGCCGGGGGTCATCTGGATAAGAAAAAAAGTTACCAGAGTAACAATCAGCAGCAGGAAGCCGGCAATTAACAGCCGGTGCATAATTACCTTACCCAAGTTTGATCACAACTTCCGTCAAAAATCAGCGAACTTCAAGGTATTCAACATTGTGAGTCAGGCCACCGATAGCCGTGGGTTGCGCGTTTTTAACCCGGTTGTGGACGGCATGGATCGTTTCTGAATTGACGGTATAAATCAGGGGAAGCTCGCGGTTAACAATACGCTGCCAGCGCGAATAAATATCGCGCCGTCTCTCCGGATCAAGGGTGCGCACCCCTTGAGCAAAGAGCTCGTCAATCTCCCGTTCCCAGTCCCGCACAGGCTCCTCCTGGTAGGGGTGCCACATGTGCAAATTGCCCGAAGAGAGCCAGACATTACTACCAAAATGAGGTTCCAGACCGCCGGTAAACCCCATGACAACGGCCTCCCAGTCGAAGTCAGAGGAGAGCTGACTGACCAGGGTATTAAACTCGACCTGGCGAAAGGAGACGTCCATCCCAATATCAGCTAAATCCTGGCGAATAATTTCAGCGGTGGCTACCCGCTGGTCGGCGCCGGCGTTTGTAAGCAGAACGAATTCAACCGGATTGCCCTCACCGTCCTGGAGAATCCCATCATCGCTGCGGTCAGAGTAGCCGGCCTGCTCAAGAATTTCCCGGGCTTTAGCGGGATCGTGCTCATATTTTATCAGATCGGGCTCGTAAAACTCTTCGTTAGCAGGACTTACCGGGCCGTGGGCAGGGGAAGCCAGCCGGTTAAAGACAATCTCAGCAATCATCTGCCGATCAATCGCGTAGGCAACGGCACGCCGGAACTGACGGTCGTTAAACCAGTCAAGCTTGTGTTCGGGGATATGGGTTTCGTCGGTTTCGGGATGCCGATTGGTGTTCATGTTAAAGGCCAGAAACAACGTCCCCAGATCGGGACCGCTGTAGTGCATTTCAAAATCAGTTCTTTGTTGACCGGCCCGGACGACCGGATAAAGCTGCGCCTGTACACCAATCGCATCGAGGTCGCCGCGCAGAAAACGCTGGACCTGCAGATCGGTATTTTCAACAACATGAAAAATCAATCTATTGAGACGAGGCAACTGCTCACCGGCAAGCTCACTCTTATAGTAGTGGGGATTGCGTTCCAGCACAACTCGCTGTTCGGACTCGTAGTGCCCCAGCTTGAAGGGGCCATTTACGACCAAATCCTCAGGCGAAGTATTAACATCCCAGGCGTAATTAAACTCGGCCGGCGAAGTCTCCGCAAACAGATGTTTTGGTAAAATAGGATTACTGGCGGCACGCAAGAAGGGGACGTAGGGTTCAGGATAGGTGAACTTAACCTGCCGTTCGGAAATCTTTTCCACCTGCGGCGGCTCCCCGTCCATGAGCAGAACGTGGCGGGCTGAGGAATCAATGTCAAAATTAAGGTAAAGCTCATTATAGGTAAAGACAACATCGGCGGCAGTAAGTGGCTCGCCGTCCGACCAGCGCAGATCATCGTGAAGGGTAAAAAGCCAGACCCGCCCATCTTCTTTGCTCTCCCAATCAGAGGCCAGCTCGGGCTCAACCTCGCCGGTCTGACCGTCGGTGGAAGTCAGTCCGACAAACATTTGATTAATTACATCGGTGCTGGATGTTTCACGGGCAGTAACGGGATTAAATGTTTTCGGGGCGGATATAGTTCCCAGGTTGAGAACATTCTCGGGCGGATCGGGCGGTGAGCAAGCGACAAGCAAAAGGACGGGGAGAAGATGAAATAAAAGCCCCCAGACAGAAAATAGACCAAGCCGCTTCAAAGACACGTCTATTCTTCGGGAGCCTCCGGCTCCGGTTCAGGAATCTCAATATCCTCCATAGGAATTTCTTCAGCCGGAGCTTCCTCTGGCGGCTCTTCAGGCTGCATGGGCATTTCTTCCGGATCCATCGGAATAGCTTCCGCGTCGTCAGGCATCTCTTCGGGGTCCATCGGAATAGCTTCAGCGTCATCGGGCATCTCTTCGGGATCCATTGGAATAGCTTCAGCGTCATCGGGAGCTTCAGCCGGTTGTTCCTCCGGAGCAACGCCGGGGTCCAGCGGTGCCTCCGGTTCCGCGCGGTCCGGTATTGCTTCCGGCGACAGCGCCCCCTCCTCATCAGCGGGCATTATCGCAAAGAGCACTGCAGTAAGAAAGAAAAGAATAGCCAATACAGTCGTTGCCTTGCTGAGCACCGATTGGGGCTTGCTGCCCATCGCTGACTGTGAGGCGCCGCCAACCAGGCCAGACAGATTCATGTCCTGGTCAGACTGCAGAAGTACAACAATAATTAAGGCGAGAGCAATAAACACGTAAACAGTTAAAAGAATTCCAGTTAAACCAAACATAACTTAATCACAACCTGAGTGTAGTCTATAGATAAATTTTCCTGTTCAAGAATGTACTGAACCTTCATGTTCCCCTAACCCTTAAAATTCAAGATGGATTCCGGCTCGGAGGCCGGAATGACGACTGGGAGGTCAAGATGGATTCCGGCTCGGAGGCCGGAATGACGACTGGGAGGTCAAGATGGATTCCGGCTCTTCCCGAGCACTCAATTGAACCCGAAAAGACTATATTTAACGTTACTTGTTCTCCGCGCTCTCAATTGAGTGCTCGGTCCGCCCGGAATGACGAGCAATTCAAGATGGATTCCGGGTCACGCTCCCTACGGTCGCTTTCCCGGAATGACGAACTATGCGACATTGTGAATAGACGTCAAACAAGTACCTTTAATTATTATAGATCTGAGAGTGAAATTTCATCCTCCAGGTCGTATTTTACAATATCAGCAAAATCTTCGGCCGTTAGACTGGCGCCGCCAACAAGCGCCCCGTCAATATCAGGCTGGGCCATTAACTCCTGGACGTTGTGCGGCTTGACGCTGCCACCATATACAACCCGGATTTTTTCCGCCACTCCAGGGTTAAATAGCTTTGAAATAGTATCTCTGACTACACCGTGCGCTTCGTTAGCCTGCTCGGGTGTGGCAGAGTTGCCAGTGCCAATCGCCCAGACTGGCTCGTAAGCTATCACCAATTCTTCAAAATCATCAAAATCAAAGCCTGCCAGGGCCCCATCAAGCTGGCCTTCTAATATCTCTTGCACCCGCCCGGCGTCACGCTGATCCTCCGTCTCACCAATACAGTAAAATACCTTCAGCCCCTCCTCTGAAGCCGTTTTGAGCTTACGAGCAAGCAACTCCTCGTCCTCGTCAAAATACTGCCGGCGTTCACTGTGGCCCAGAATAACCCAGCCCGCACCAGCGTCTTTAACCATGTCCGGACTAACCTCGCCTGTGTAAGCTCCGGAACGTTTAAAATGCATGTTCTGAGCGCCGACCTCAATCGGACTCTCGTCAACGGTTTCAGCAACCGGTTTTATCGAAGTATAGGGCGGGCAGAGAACAATATCACGGTCATCGACTGAATTGCAGGCATATTTCAGCCGAACAGCCAGGTTAATAGCTTCAGATATAGTCTTATTCATCTTCCAGTTGCCAGCCAGCATATCTCGACGAGACATTATCAATCACTCTCCATTTGGTAGTTGGCTAGTTAGTTAGCTAGTTAAACCCTCTCCGAAAAGCTTTCCCCCTCACCCTGGCCCTCTCCCTCCAGGGGAGAGGGAACTTTTGGAGAAGCTCTGGTTAGCTAGTTAATTAGTTGACTAATTAGCTAGTTTGTTAGCAGAACTTTCTAACGTAAATAAATTCCTCTGAAATCTTACCAACATCCTGCCGAT
>CAZMIT010000089.1:0-1350 GCA_964566495.1 uncultured bacterium
ACCAGTATTTTTGTTAAAAATGGCAGCAACCTTAATGGCATGGGGCACGACGGTGAAGGCTGGACATCAATGACTATTACCACACCAACGGGTGAAGGCATCACCTCGGCACGCACTTTTGTTCGCCGCCGACGCTGTGCCCTGGTAGATTACTTCCGCATTGTTTGAACCGGGGCAAGCCGGGGGCTCAAAAGTGAAGTATGACGCCGACCGCCTGCGGGATGACCCCGAATACCGGCAGCAGGTGCTGGATAAGATGACTGCTGATACTCGCAGTCGCTGGCAGTACCGGCGCTTGCTCTGGGGTATGAAGATGATCGTCGGCGCAACACTCTTTGCCGGCGGGGTCTTTACGGGCGGCTGGCTGACCTGGATGCAGTCCCTCTGGGTCACTGGGTTAGTTGTTTTTTTGCTCATTGTTCCCATGATGGTCTGGCTGCTTGTCTCTGTCCGAAAATACCGGCAGCAAAAAAAGAAAAGTAAGTCTTGATCTGAGGTAATATCAAAATGAAAATTGCTCTTGGCGCCGACCATGGTGGCTTTCAGCTCAAGGAAACAGTTAAGAATCATCTCGACCGTGAAACTTCACACCAGGTCGTTGACTTCGGAACCTACAGCGAAGAATCCTGTGATTACCCGGATTATGCCCGTCTGGTCGCCGAAGGCGTGGCCGGCGATGGTTTTGACCGCGCTATCATGGTCGATACCACCGGTATCGCCTCCGCCATAGTCGGTAACAAAGTTGCCGGCGTTCGGGCTACTTCCCCCACTAACGAGTTCACAACACGCAGCAGTCGGGAGCATAACAACAGCAACATGCTTGTTCTTGGAGCAGAGCAGATGGGTGAAAACCGGGCCGTTAAGCTGGTTGATCTCTGGCTGGAGACTCCCTTCGCCGGTGGCCGGCATCAGCGCCGCGTCGACAAAATTAACCAGCTCGACCTCGAGTAATATAGAGGACACGGATAAACACAGATAACCGCGGATGTAAAAACTGATAAATGAACTAACTTTTTTAATTCTATCTGATTTAGTGGTCGCTTGATCTAACGTTCGTCATTCCGGCCCCTGAGCCGGAATCCATCTTGAACTTTAAGCGGTTATCATTTTTAAGCGCTTATCATTCAGTAATCTTCCCCGGTTACCGGGGCCGGTCAACACACTTTTCAAGCAGAGCGTTATTATAAAACAATAGGGCTTTTTGTTTTTTCAAAATAAAATCTAAGTTTGTCCGTGTTCATCCGTGCCCAAAAACTTGACCTTCTGGAGGTACAGCTATGGGAATTGAATTTTTCGTTGGTATAAGTGGACTATTTTTCATGCCGTTCTTCGCCTGGTTGCTTTCCCCCG
>CAZMIT010000089.1:1450-4830 GCA_964566495.1 uncultured bacterium
GTTGGTATAAGTGGACTATTTTTCATGCCGTTCTTCGCCTGGTTGCTTTCCCCCGATAAGGATAAAGTCATGTGGAAAACCGTCCTTGTCGGTCTCGGTATTCAGCTAATTCTTGGAGCACTGGTTATGCTCACTCAACCCGGCCAGCAGTTGTTTCAGGTGTTAAACGACGTTATTGTAGGGTTGCTTGAATTTTCCAACGAAGGTGCCGCCTTTCTCTTCGGGCGACTTGTTGATTCCGACCTCTCTGTTCTTGCTGATTCCCGCTTTGAACGGGGTGCTGAATTTGCCTTTTCTGTTCTACCAACAATTATTTTCTTTTCCTCCTTTATGGCTGTTCTTTACTTCACCGGTATCATGCGCAAGGTCGTCGAGTTTATTGCTTGGATCATGATGAAACTGCTTGGCACAAGTGGCGCTGAGACGCTCTCTATAAGCTCTAACATTTTTGTCGGTCAGACCGAGGCGCCGCTGGTAGTCAAACCCTTTGTTCGTACAATGACAAAATCAGAGCTGGCCACTGTTATGACCGGTGGATTTGCCACTGTTGCCGGTGGCGTCATGGCCGCTTACGTTGGTATGTTGAGCGGCATCTTTCCTGCTATCGCCGGTCACCTGATTACTGCCAGCGTCATGTCCGCGCCCGCCGCCATTGTTATGTCCAAACTTGTCTACCCCGAAAAAGAAATACCAAAGACTCGCGGTGAAGTCCGGGTGGACGTTGAGGACCAGGGAACCAACCTTATTGATGCCGCCGCCAAGGGGGCCAAAACCGGTCTTACTCTGGCCCTGAATGTAGGGGCAATGCTGCTTGCCTTCATTGCTCTCGTCTATCTTGGTAATCATCTGATTAGTCTGGTAAGCTCCCGTCTCCATACCTTGATCACCGAAGTTCGTGGTCTCGCTTCTTTCTGGCCGGGAGCTGTTTTTGGAAGCGTGCTGGGCATATTTTATATCGGCCGCTGGGGCTGGCGGGAGACACTTACAAAAAAATGGATTTCCGTTCTCCTGCTCATCTTCCTGCTCCCTTTCGCTGTCTATGTTCTGGTGCTTGAGGTAATTCCCTATACGATTGTCGCTCAGCTTGGTTTTATTGGTGGTCTGCTGGGCGGTCTGGCGGTTTCATATTATCTCTGTCTGGACAATCTTAAATTGCTTGTTAAATCGTTAATTTTTCAGCTCTTGTTTGTCCTTCTCTTTGGTCTCATTACTTATCTTGTCGGTGGCACCGCCTCCCATATCGCCGGCGCCGGGCTTTTTGCCGGCTTTAGTGTTCTTTTAATATCTTCTTACTGGTTCTGGAAGAACCCAACCACGGCCGTACTTGTCAAAATGATTGCCGTCTCCGTCCTGGTTGCTCTTCTGGCTGTTTTACTTGTCTATTTCTTTAACGTTGAATTTCTACCAATACTGGCCGAGCTCACGCTGGAACGTATTATCGGCTATATATTTTCAATATTTGCTTTCTTTATGGGAGTTCCCTGGGAGGACCTGGTTGAATTTGGCTGGGTTATCGGCACCAAGATGGCTATCAATGAATTTGTTGCCTTCCTTGAGTATGAGGCAGCCATCGAAGTGTTGACCCCTCGCAGCGTTATTATGCTCAGTTACGCCCTCTGTGGCTTTGCCAATTTCAGCTCCATTGCTATCCAGATCGGTGGAATTGGTGGGCTGGCTCCCAACCGTGAGGAAGACCTGGCTCAACTTGGTTTAAAAACTATGTTTGCCGGCACCCTGGCCTCTTACCAGACGGCCACTGTCGCCGGCATAATGATCGGTATTGCCAATCAGTTAGGCATTGACCTGGTAACCCTGGGCTAAAAATTAAATGTAACCAATCACCGATTACCGATGAATTGGTCGAAAAAAACATGACAAACATAACTACTGATTTATAAGGAGGATTTACCTTGGCTAACAAGGATTTGATTAAACAAATAACTCAACAGGTAGTAAATGAGCTTGAAAACCGTGAACAGAGTTCAAATGGTTCCGCCGCGAAACCTGCTGTTCCCGGCGACAGCGCCGCTGCTTCAACACAGCGCGTTCTGGTCCTGCTGCTCACGGATGCTGTTGAGTTGAGCGAAGTTGAAAAACAGCTTAAAAAACTTGCTGAACGCGGGGTTGTCATCGATCTTGTCCTCTCTGAGTCTCTCGACTCAGACTGGCGCCGGCGATTTAAGAACCTGCCGGCGGTCGATGAAATTTATGAGGCCGGACTTCCCGAACAGGGCTGTTTTAGTCTCGTCTCCCGCTGTGAAGGTGTTCTAATTCCCTCCCTTTCTATGGACGTATTGAACCAGATCAATTCCATGGAAGGTGACGATCTCTCCGGCCGGCTGGCCGTGGAAGCACTTAGCCAGGGTAAAACCGTGCTTGTCCCCGAAGATGGCGGGGTTACGATGAAAAACGCCCGGATAAGGGATAAATACGAGCAGAAGCTCGCCGAAGCAACCAATCTCGGCCTGCAGACCGCACCTCTGCACGAACTTTCTTATGAACTGCTGCGTGAAACTGTTGAATCCGGCCAGTTGACCGAAGTTAACGTCAGTCGCGAGAAGACCGCTGACTCGGGAGAACCCCGGGTCAGTATTGCTTCCGGCGACGAAGGCTGTGGAGCCGTTCTTGAAGCCGAGGGCATGCGTCTCTCAACCACTATTGGAGTTCGTGACGTTAAACAGGAAGTCGCCGGCTATATCGACCATACTCTTCTCAACCCCGACGCCACCCGCGAGGAGATAGTGCAGCTCTGTAAAGAGGCAAAGGAATACGGTTTTGCTTCCGTCTGTATTAATCCCGCCTGGGTCAGCCTCTGTAATGAACTGCTCAAAGGGACGGATGTTCGAGTCTGTACAGTAATTGGTTTTCCCCTCGGTGCGACGACAACTGCGACCAAGGTCCAGGAGACACGTGAAGCGATTGCCAACGGTGCTGATGAAATTGACATGGTCTTAAATATTGGCGCTCTCAAGGAGGGCGATTACGACTTTGTCCTCCGCGATATTGCCGCTGTTAAA
Source organism: uncultured bacterium (assembly GCA_964566495.1). Lineage (GTDB taxonomy): Bacteria > T1Sed10-126 > T1Sed10-126 > T1Sed10-126 > T1Sed10-126 > T1Sed10-126. The sequence goes on from CAZMIT010000089.1 coordinate 4,468, forward strand.
GAAGCGGCGGGCAACCGTGTTCTGAAAGTCATCATGGAGACCGGTATGCTTTCCGACAGTCAGAAGGCTGAGGCTTCTCGTATTTGTAAGGAAGCCGGCGCTGATTTTGTTAAAACTTCCACCGGCTTTGGCCCCGGCGGTGCCAAGATGAACGATATCGCTCTCATGCGCCGTGTTGTCGGCGAGGAGATGGGGGTTAAGGCCAGCGGGGGAGTTCATAACTTCGAGGAAGCTATCGACATGATAGCTGCTGGAGCTTCCCGGATTGGGGCTAGCGCTGGAGTTGCCATTGTTTCCGGCGAAACCTCCGATTCCGATTATTAATCTTCCCGTGCTCTGGCTCAACCGTTTCATCCAGCGGTC
>CAZMIT010000090.1:0-4527 GCA_964566495.1 uncultured bacterium
TCCTTCAATCGTAGTTATTTCAGCGCCGTCGGCCTGGCAGACGGGAATCATGCAGGCCAGGGCCGTTTTGCCGTTAAAATGTATGGTACAGGCTCCACACTCCCCTTCACCACAGCCTTCTTTAGTTCCCGTCAAACCCAGGTCCTCACGTAACACGTCAAGTAAACGTTTTAACGGGTGAACATTAAGCTCATAGTTATTACCGTTCACAGTCAGTTTTACATTTTGTTCTTTAACAGGCTCCTTCATTTTTCACAAACCTCCAGATGATCTTTTTGAGACTGAAATAATCAACTTTGTTTTGTCTGACCTGCCAACTATTTTACTCTTCCCCCGCCTCCAGGGCGTCAAGTAACGTCTCGGGAAGCAGAGGAACTTTAGTGACAAACAGCCCGTCGAGGGCATCGGCAACGGCGCCTGCGATTGCCGGGGCCGGTCCGTCAAAGGGGAGTTCACCAATTCCCTTGGCAAAATAAGGGCCGTAATTATCGTAAGGGAATTCCAGGAACTCAACGTCTACTTCAGGCACGTCAGCGGTTGTCGGAATAATGTAATCCGCATACTGGTTATTTTTCATTGCTCCCTCTTCCATAATAACATTTTCAAAGAGGGAGTAACCGATTGCCTGGACAACACCGCCTTCTATCTGCGCTTCGGCCATCTCGGGGTTTATAAGTCGGCCTGCTTCGACAGTCGAGACAAAATCGGTAACACGGGTGCGATAATCAACCAGGTCAACCTCAACTTCGGCGACGTCGCAGCTCCAGGCGTAACCACTATAAGCTGAGCCAGTGTAGGTCTCTTCATCCCAGCGAGCCTCAGGGGGGTCTTCGTGCTGGACCTCCTTGCGCAGCTCGCCGTAGTTCTGGAGGTAGCGATCGGCCGCCTCCTGAAAGTCCTCGCCAGAGAAATCCTCCGGCAGACCAGCCTTTGCCTGCAGTTCGGCGACAATCTCCTGACAGGCGTCCTGGACCAGGCGGCCGACAATCATTGTTGAACGCGAAGCAACGGTGGGACCACTGTCCGGCACTTTGTCGGTGTCCTGTTCGAGAAGTTCCACACAGTGGGGTGGAAGTTTGCAGGTCTCCGAAGCAATCTGTGTAAAACCGGTGTGAATTCCCTGCCCGTATTCTACGTTAGCAACCAGGATCTCGAGCGGGTGTTCTTCTGTCACTCGCACCGCCGCCCGCGAAGCCAGCTCTTCTTCTCCCTTCCCGGTGAAACCACTACCGTGGAAGAAAGTAGAGAGGGAAATTCCTTTTTTCCGGTACTCATTTTCGCGATTAAATCGTTTGAATTCTTTCTTTTTTTCCTTGTAGTCGATTTTTTCCAGGGCTCTATCCATCAGTGCCTCCAGGTCGATGTCCTCTTTTATCACCTGGCCGGTCGGCATACTGTCGCCTTTTTGAAGAAAATTACGGCGGCGCAACTCGGCCGGGTCCAAACCCAGCTCATGGGCTGCCTCGTCCATCAGCAGTTCAATTGCAAAAATAGATTGAGGCGCTCCAAAACCGCGAAAGGCAGCGAAAGGGGTAGAATTGGTCATATAAGCCTTTGCTCTTAAATCAGCGTTAGGACAGCGATAGGGGCCAAAAGAGTGAAGAATCCCCCGTGAGAGAACGGTGGAAGTAAGAGTCGGATAGGCGCCACCGTTGAGGGCAAAATCAACGTCTAAGGCGACCAGCTCGCCTTCTTCCGTGAAGCCGGCTTTTGCCGTCGTAAGTGACGGGTGGCGCTTAGTGGTGGCCAGCATGTCTTCTTCGCGATTGTAAACCATTTTTACCGTCCGGCCACCAGCTTTCATTGAAAGCAAAGCGGCGTGACCGGCGAGCAGGCTGGGATAATCCTCTTTGCCACCAAAGGCTCCACCGGTAGTTGTCTGAACTACCCGCACGGAATCTTCGTCGACGTCAAACATGTTAACCATGGCCCCGTGAATATAATAGGGACACTGGAGTGAGCCTTTGATAGTAATTTTTCCACTTTCGTCGTAAGTGGCGATAACACCGTTAGGCTCAATATAGAGGTGTTCCTGAGCCTGAGTTCGGTAGGTATTTTCCACGACAAAATCAGCGGTCTCAAAACCCGACTCAACGTCACCGTCAGTTATGTCGTAAGCAGAGAGAACGTTGTCCTCGCCGTATTGAGAGAAATCAGCGTCACGGGCCTCATCAATGGTGAAGAAAGCGGGATATCCGTCGGTCTCAATTTCAACCTCTACATGTTCAATAGCTTTATCAACGAGCCGCTCGTCCTCGTGAGCAATCAGGGCAATAGGTTCACCGGGATATTTCACCTCGTCTTCAGCCAGGAAAGGGATCTCATTTTTAATCATTGCACAGATGTTTTCGCCGGGGATATCCTTGGGATAGGCAATTACAAACTCATCCCACGGGATGCCCTCTTTAAATTCAATATTTTGGATTTTGCCGCGCGGTTCCGGAGAGCGTATGGTCCGTCCATACAGACAGTCCTCAGGCTGAATATCGTCCACGTATTCAGCTTCTCCTTTAACCTTGGGCACCCCTTCCCGGCGGGTTAAACTTTTACCTACAAACTCCAGTTCTTCCTTCTCCTCAACTTGCTGACTCTCTCCAGGCTTAACCGCGGGTTCACTCATTTCCAGACCACCATCCGGCCAAATTATTTGATGACACATTTTGTTTTCTGAAAGTTTATCTATTTTTCTTGATTTCTGAAAGGAAAACCTTTGTGCAGTTTTAATTATATCCGCCAGGCTGGAGGTTAATTTTCAGGAATCTTACTTTCAAAGCGATCGATCACCTGGTGGCAGTAAGCGACAGCAAGAGCGTCGGCTGAATCGGCGGGTTGCGGGGGCTTACCCAGCCCGAGCTCGTCTTTTAGCATCTTTTGCATCGCTTTCTTGTCGGCCTTACCACTGCCGGTAATTGTCTTTTTGATTTTCAAGGGAGAATATTCGACCACCCGGATATTGCTGCAAGCGACAGCCAGCATAATAACTCCGCGGGCCTGGCCAACCTTTATGGCCGTCTTGACATTTTTGCTAAAGTAAAGCTTTTCCACGGCCGCTATGTCAGGCGAAAATTTTTCTACCAGTTCCAGCGTCGCCTCGTGAAGCTGCCGCAGCCGGATGGGGAAGTCAGTACTGCTGGCCGTCTCCACCGTTCCCCAGCTTAGAGCAGCCGGGGACTGCGAAGGCCGCTCGTATTCAAGCGCTCCGTAGCCCGTCGTCGCCAGCCCCGGATCCAACCCCAGAATACGAGTGATTCTAATTCGCCACCGCTTCTACTTTTTCCAGCGTCCGATCATCCATTTCAAAATTACTGTAAACTTCCTGCACATCCTGGTGGTCGTCCAACTTTTCAAGTAGCTTAAGCACCTGTTCGCCCCGATTATTTTTCACCGGAACAGTGGTTGAGGGTAACCTCGTAATACCGGCAACATCCGTCTTAATATTCTCCTCAACCAGCCTGCTTTTGACATCCGAAAAGTTTTCAACGCTGGTGAAAATTTCATAGTAACCGCTGTCATTTTGGTCGATATCTTCAGCCCCCGCCTCGACGACCAGCTCAAAAAGCTCCAGTTCATCAATCTGGTCCTGATCCACGGTGATGTAACCTTTTTTTTCAAACAGGTAAGAAACACAGCCCCGTTCACCGACGTTCCCATCGTGTTCGTCAAAGATTTTACGAATTTCTGCAATACTGCGGTTTTTATTGTCCGTGGTAACTTCGACAATCACCGCTACTCCCCCGGGCCCGTAGCCTTCATAGACATAATCCTCGTATTCTACCCCGGGTAAATCCCCGGTCCCTTTTTTGATCGCCCGTTCAATGTTTTCTTTGGGCATGTCGTGATCATGGGCGCGTTCGATTATATTCCGGAGTTCCGTATTCTTTTCCGGGTCTCCTCCCCCCCGACGTGCAGCAGAGATAATCTTCCGAGAAAATTTTCCAAAAAGTTTCCCCTTCTTTTTATCCTGTTTTTCTTTCCGATGCTTGATATTCGACCACTTAGAATGTCCAGCCAACTTAATCACCTGATTATATTAATACCTAACACCAAAAGAATTAAATTCGTCTTTTGTCTGCTTCCATTCGAGATCAACGTTGTTAACCCGGGCGCTGGTTGGTCCCTTCTGCACTTTTTCCAACAACTGTTCCAGACTTTTGGCGTCTCCCTCGGCCACCAGCCGGACGGTGCCGTCCGGCTCATTTTTTACCCAACCGGTTATTCCACCGATTGAGCCGGCGCAACGGGTCGTGAAGTAACGAAAACCAACCCCCTGCACCCGGCCGGAGATCACAGCCTCAAGACGCTTATCCTCATGGGGACTCATACTTTTGCCTCCTTGTTCAAATAATTACTTTTTTTGAAAGTAGAAAGCTCCATTTTCATTATAAATTAGTAACTGTTCACCTATACCCTCCCCCCTGGAGGGGGAGAAACAGCGTAAAACCCTTTATCACCCCCCCTTTTAATTTCCCCCCTTCAAGGGGGGAAAGATGGTAGGTGAACAGTTGCATAAATTGTACAAGTTTTTCG
>CAZMIT010000091.1:0-4440 GCA_964566495.1 uncultured bacterium
CTCTCCTGCAATTATTGACTCCAGAATTTCCGAAAAATTCAAGATTATTGCTCCTTTCTTTTTTTATTTGTAATAGTGAGACCACTCCAAAGAGTCCGTTATTCCCGGTAACTAATAACATCTCAAGGCTCGCCCGGACAATCCAGTGACTTTCGGTCGTCATTGCCCGGCTCGACCGGGCAATCCAGTGGCTTTGAGGTTGACCTTATTCTACCGAAGTTACCGATCACCGACTACCGATTACCGATCACTGAACTTCTACTGGATTCTCGCTTCCGCGGGAATGACAACCAGAAAACGTAGACACTTACGGTTACATTTTCGACCGTGACCGGTCACTAACCCGGCCGTTTACAGAACAACTGGTAAGTTGCAGTCTGTGAAAATAACTGCAATAATAATATTTTGTTTAATATCCAACAAGAAGTCTATAAACGGCTGTCCTTCGGACGGATAATGCACGACAGTTATGCTGCCGGGCATTATCCAGACTAAGTTTTTTTCGCCAACTCCGAGTCGCCCAGCGGGCGGGGGTTGCGAGCATAGTCTAAGAAATTTTTAATTATTTTTTTGCCGGCCTGGGTCAAGATTGACTCCGGATGATACTGAACCCCAAGCAGTGGAAATTTAACGTGATGCAGACCCATTATTTCGTTGTCTTCAGTAAGTGCATCCGCGGCCAGCACATCGGGCAGGGTGTCTGGATCAACTTCGAGCGAATGATAACGAGTTGCCTCAAAAGGATTTTCAATCCCCTTGTAAAGCGGCGTCTCGGCGTGATAGATCGGCGAAGTTTTGCCGTGATAAATTTCTTTTGATTGAACGATTTTACCCCCAAAAACAGAAGCGATACACTGTTGACCGAGACAGACCCCCAGGATCGGCAGGTGCGGGCCAAGCTTTTCAATAACGGCAAGTGAAATTCCAGCGTCTGACGGGCGGCCCGGCCCGGGACTGATTAAAATTGCCTCCGGCGGCTCTTTCTTTATTTCTTCCACGGTTATTTTATCGTTACGAACAACCCGGGGTACGCTTGCCACCTCGCCGATATACTGCACAAGGTTGTATGTAAAGCTGTCGTAGTTATCAATTACTAAAAGGTCCATATTATCACTCACAGACGGCATTCTCGTTTCTTTCAATTATTCAACAACAAAACCTACCTAAGGAGTCCTAAAATTCCTTTCCCCCTCCCCTTAGTCCCCTCCCCAAAAAGCTTTCCCCCTCACCCTAACCCCCTCCCTCCAGGGGAGGGGAGACTTTTCTTAGAGGCGCTAAATAAAGTCGGTGTCGGGGAGTGTTTCGAGGGCGCGCAGAAGAGCGCGGGCTTTCTCACGAGTCTCCTCGAATTCTCGTTCCGGACGCGAATCGTCCACAATACCGCCACCAGCCTGAACGTAAACTTTATTCCCCTGGTTAATCAACGTACGAATAATTATACATGTGTTCAGGTCACCGTTAAAACCAAAAAATCCGGCAGCACCAGAGTAAGGACCGCGACGGTCGGGTTCACAGCCGTCAATTATCTGCATAGCCCGAACTTTCGGAGCCCCACTTACAGTGCCGGCGGGAAAAGTAGCCCGCAGCGCGTCTACCGCCTCGTAATTTTCTTTGATTTCTCCGGTCACGTCCGAGACCAGGTGCATCACGTGTGAGTAACGTTCCACCACAGCGCGTTCGTTGACTTCGACAGTCCCCGGTTTACAGATACGACCGAGATCATTGCGTCCCAGGTCGACAAGCATAGTATGCTCGGCCTGTTCCTTGGCGTCGTTTTCCAACTCACGGGCCAGCTCCAGGTCCTCCGTCGGGTTGGTTCCGCGCCGGCGTGTCCCGGCGATTGGCCGCGTTCTCACGGTGCGCCCCTCTTTTTGAACTAACATCTCGGGCGAGGCGCCAACGAGCTGAAAATCATCGAAGTCAAAATAAATCATGTAGGGAGAAGGGTTCAAGCCTCGTAGACGACGATAAATATTGAAAGGATGGTTGGGGTCCTCGAGCTCAAAACGCTGCGAAATAACAACCTGGAAGGCATCGCCAGCCCTTATGTGATCCTGCACCTTAGTCACTGCTTCAAGATACTGGTCTTTTTTAAAATTTGAACGAACACGCTCGCTCACAGGTGTTGCAAGCTGTTTCACCGGCGGCGCTGAAGGCGCCTGAGCAAGCATTTTACGCCAGCGTTTTAACCTCTTTTCAACCCTGGAATATTGCTCTTCGAGTGATTTTTCTGCTTCATTATCAAGGTGACCAACCAGGTAAACAGAACGCTCAACGTGATCAAATATCACCATTGACTCGACGTAATAAAGCAGGCAGTCAGGAAAAGAAATTTTGTCATTGGCGGGTTTGACAGGAACGCTTGGCTCAATGTGGTGCACCGTCTCATAACCAAAATAACCGACCAGTCCGCCGGTAAAGGCGGGCAGAGCATCATTAGACGTGTAATTCCAACGACGAGTAATTGAGCGAACGACTTCATAGGGATCGGCTGATTTCGCCGTCGATAAAAAATCAGGCAGGTTTACTCGCTCACCGGCGACTTCAACAACCCCCCGGGGTTCAACGCCAATAAATGAATACCGGGCCAGTTGATCCCCCTTCTCTACACTTTCCAGCAAAAATCCCGGTTTGCGGGCACCATCAGTTAAATTCAGATAAGCGGAAACCGGTGTCAGAGTATCAGCGTTAAACTTACGATAAACTGGTATTATACCTCGCTGCTCGTCCTCCGCCAGCAACTCGTCAAGCGTCGGTGTTAACACAACTAAACGTCCTCACCGGCGACGTTCCTGAAGGACTCCGGCCAGCTCGCTCAGCTCAACATCAAGACGCCGACAGAGTACCAACAGATGGTAAAGAAGATCTCCACTCTCTTCAGCAAACCGCCGGGCTGCACGATTCTTGGCTGCCAGCATGAGTTCAGTATTTTCCTCGCCAATTTTCTCAAGGATACGGTCAAGAGATGATTTGTCCGACGCATCGTCCAGCAGCCGGGTGGTATACGAGCCCTCGGGAAGATTTTCAGCCCGCGATCGAATTATTCGCTGCAGCTCGCCCAGGATGGCGCCGATGGAATCGGAAGGCAGCGGGTCCACCTTGTTCCAGCTTTCAGTATCCGGATCATACTCCTCGTAAAAACAGTTCCGCTCGCCGGTATGACAGGCGACCCCCTCTTGCTCGATCAGGATCAGCAGAGCGTCGGCGTCACAATCACGACGCAGGCCTCTGAATTTCTGCAGATTACCGCTGGTCTCGCCTTTCTTCCAGAGCTCCTGCCGGCTGCGGCTGTAGTAGTGAACATAACCGCTTTCGAGCGTTTTATTCACGGCCTCAGCGTTCATGTAGGCCAGCATTCGAACCTCGCCTGTCTCATAATCCTGGGCAATTGCCGGCACCAGTCCATTCTCATTAAAATTTATCTCTGTCATTTCATTTACCTCCCCAGGGTGGGCGGACAGCCACTCCGTGATCCCGACAATATTTTTTTACCTCGGGTACCGGGTATTCATCGTAGTGAAAGACAGAAGCAGCCAGCGCCGCGGAAGCTTCAGTCTTTTTAAACACCTCAACAAAGTGGTCCGGCTCTCCGGCTCCGCCGCTGGCAATCACCGGAATATCCACGGCTTCAGCGACGCTTTTAACCAGGGGAATATCAAAACCATCTTTGGTGCCGTCGGTCTCCATGCTGGTTAAAAGTATCTCACCGGCGCCCCGGTTCTCGACCTCACGCGCCCACTCTACGGCGTCCAAGCCACGCGCTTCCCGCCCACCATGAGTATAAACCTCGTAGCTGTCAGCGTCGACTCTCCGGCCGTCGATAGCAACTACCACGCACTGCGAACCGAACTGTTCGGCTCCCGCTTCAATCAGATCGGGATTTTCCACAGCGGCAGTATTGATCGATATCTTGTCCGCACCGGCAGCAAGGATTTTTTGCATGTCTTCCGTCGTCCTAATGCCACCGCCAACAGTAAGAGGCATAAAAATTTCATCGGCCGTCCGCTTAACCGTCTCCATCATAATTTCTCGCCGGTCGGATGAAGCTGTGATATCTAAAAAGACAAGCTCGTCGGCCTCCTGCTCGTCATACCGGCGTGCAACTTCAACCGGATCACCTGCATCTCGTAAATTTTTAAAGTTAACACCCTTTACTACCCTACCGTCATCAACGTCCAAACAGGGAATTATCCGTTTCTGCAGCATATTATAAGCCTCCAGTTAAATATTTATTTCTATCCCTCAACCGCTACGTCCAATGATTATATTGTAGCTATTCAGCAGCCCCACGTGATTGTGGGAACGTATGACGTCCCAGGACTTTGTCCAACGAACGTCATTGCGGGCTTGACCCGCAATCCATTTTTACGGTTTTGAACTAAAGGTCGTCATTGCGGGCTTGACCCGCAATCCATTTTTACGGGGTTGATCTATAATCAC
>CAZMIT010000092.1:0-4042 GCA_964566495.1 uncultured bacterium
GGCTGTCCTTCGGACGGATAATGCACGACAGGTATGCTGTCGTGCATTATCCGGGCTAAACCGGGAACGGTTATAATTTACCGGTCCTTGTCGTTCATTTCGCCACCGCAACTGCGTAGATTCATCGCTACGGTTAATATATTTTTCTTCGTCAATCGACTGGCCAGTTGTTGAATATAGCCCGATCTCGATGATCCTTCGAGACCATGAACGAGGACAGCGATTGCCCGGTAAGCTTCTTTTCTCCGGGCTTTGTAGATAGAAGGATGGATGTCGAGATTAAGAAAATCACCGTCGGGTAGTATAAATTCGGCGGCCCTGGAATTTATACCGGCCGATCGGATGCCGGCGAGGGGCTATGAGAAATATCTCCCCCTGAGAAAGAAATAGATTCCTCACAAGTATCTTACGAGACATTTTTGAGACGTTTTTGTATTTCCGAACCGATTTCCCACCGAGTATATCTGGCTTTCGAAACGCCTCCGGAGCGCTTTGCAAGTAAATTCTGGCATATAAATTAGCCTGGAGTCAACAATGAGGGTCACTTCTTTCTCTGGGAGGCGACGGGGCTGAACAATTTGGAAAAGTATGAGAAAATACATGTCTTTTCAAACTATACAAAGGAGTTTTTGAAATGCGTAAACTGAGGATTTATCCTGACGATGTTCTGAAAAAAGAAGCGGAGCCTGTTGAGAACCCGGAGCGGTGGAGCGAGTTGGTCGAGGATATGCGGCAAATAGTTTCGGAAAAGGAAGGGGTTGGTCTGGCCGCCCCCCAGGTTGGTGAAAGCGTGCGTCTCTTTTTAATGCGTGATGGCCCCGACGAGTTGCAGTGGTCGGCTTATTTTAACCCTGAAATTATAAAAATACGGGAGAAAGAGAGGATACCCGAGTCCTGTTTGAGTTTCCCCGGGGTTCAGATTGAGGCAAAACGGGGTCGAGTAGTTACTTTTAGAGCACTGACAGCCGCGGGGAAGGAAGTGGAAAAAACGGTGGAGAACCTGCTGGCCCAGTGTGTGCAGCACGAGGTCGACCACCTGGACGGTATAACGCTGGTTGACCACGCTTCACTTGCTGAAAAGATGGAGATGCAGAAGCAACTGTTGGAAGAAGATGAGGTGGAAAATAGTGGGGCTTAAGACACTTTTTGTGGGGACGGCGTCCTATGGCTGCGAAGTGTTAAGGCGGCTTGAAGAGCGTTCGGACGTGGAGCTAAAGGGAGTGGTGACAAAGCCGGCCCGCCGCCGTGGTCGCGGGCAAAACAAGCAACTAACTCCTGTCGGCAAGACAGCTGATGAGCTAAATGTATCAGTTTATCAGCCAACCAGTTTTAACGAAGAAGCAAAAGAGATATTTTCCCAGACGGGAGCGCTGGACTTGATGTTCGTAGTAGCTTTCGGGCAGATACTGAAACCGGAAGTCTTTAATTTTCCCCGGCTGAGCAGCTACAATTTTCATGCCAGTTTGCTCCCTCGCTGGCGGGGAGCAGCGCCAATAAGGCATGCTCTGCTGGCCGGCGACGAAAGGACCGGGGTGACCCTTTTTAAGCTGGTCCAGGATCTCGACGCCGGACCTATCTGTGTGCAAAAAGGAATCGAGGTTAAAGAAAAGGAGTCCTACAAGTCATTGTACAATCGCTTAAGTGAATTAAACTGCGAGGTTTTGGATACTTTTCTTGAACGGCTGGAATCCGAGACGCTGGAGTGTAGAGATCAGGAGGGAAACTCAACCTATGCTTCGCGAATTAGCAAAGCCGACGCTGAAATTGACTGGCAGTCCGAGGCCGAGGAAATTGAGCGACAGATTCGAGCATATTATCCCCGACCGGGAGCCCATACAGAGATTGGCGGCGAACGTTGTATAATCTGTCGGGCTTCGGTAGTAGAGGGGGAGGGGGAAGCGGGGGAAATACTGGCGATTGAGGAGCGGGGACTGGTGGTTGCCGCCGCTAGCGATGCGCTGAGGATTGAAGCTTTAAAACCGGCCGGCAGTCGCGAAATGAAATGTGAAGCTTTCCAGGCCGGTCGTCAGCATCTTGAGGTTGGCGATCGAGTATGGGAGGATGAGAAGTGATGAACTGGTTTGATATATTGCTGATCGTTGGGATAATATTTAGCACCTACTGGAGTTTTCGGCAGGGTTTTATACTGGAACTCTTCTACTTCCTGGCGTTTGTCATTGGCTTGCTCATTGCTTTTTTCTTTTACCCCTCATTTCAACCCCTGGTTGAGATAGTATTTGAAGCTTCAGACCTGGCGGCGACGCTATCATTTATTACGGTTTTTATAATTGCGGCGGCAGTTCTTGTCTTACTCGGTCTCTTATGTCACAATTTCGTGCATTTCATAAAGTTAGGATTTTTTGACCGGCTGGCGGGAGCGCTTCTTGGGTTACTTCGAGGTGTTATAATTGTCAGCCTGGTCGTAGTAATGCTGGTCGCTATCTGGGGGGAGGACCGACCGGCTTATGTAGAAAACTCAATTATCTGTCGACCGGTGGTTAGAGCGGTAACCTGGACGATGGACGGAGTGCCATACTTGTTTGACGACTTCTACCAGGATTATCTTGAACGGGCCGAGGAGTGGCTGGAAGGATTCAGAGAGGAGTAGAAGATGGACCTGGACAATTTAATTGAAGAAGTTGAAGCGGCTCTGACCGAAGATGATCTATCCACAGCAGTGGAAAAATTAAAGAAAGGCTTGCGTCGCGACCCTTACTGGGACGTCGGTCACCGGCTGCTGGGGGATATTTATTTGCTTGGTCTGGATCATCCCGTCTATGCGCTTGTCGAGTACAGAAAGCTGAAGAAGGTGGCCGAGGAGTTGACGGCGCTGGACCGGTTGCGTCTGGCCTGGGCCTATTATCAGCGTTCGTTTCACGACCGGGCACTGGAGACAATACGCGAGATAGATCCGGATGAACTGCCGGAGCAAAAAGAGATCGTTGGTTGTACAATTCAGCCCCGTCTCAAGCTGGTCCGGCTAAAGAAGAAAGTAGAGGTCGAAGTTAAGAAAAACTCCAGCAATTATTTTGATAAATACGTGCGGCGGGGCAACGAATTTCTAAACGTGGGTAGCTACTACAAGGCGCAGGAAGCTTTTGAGAGTGCACTGGAATATACGAATGACGTTGAAGTCAGGCTTAATTTAGCCCGCTGTTTAATAAAACGGACAAAATATCCGCGGGCGGTCAAAATTTTGAAAGGATTATTAGCCGACGATCATGTACACGACGAGGCGCGCGAGCTACTGACCGATGTTTATCGACGGCTGGGCTTGCCCCTGAGCCGGTTGCAGGCCGCGCGAGAGGAAAAAGAAGATTTAAGTGATTCTGCAAAATCAGCATAACGCTAAAAAAATTAAAATTTCACACATGGAGTGATCGCAAGATGTTTAACGGAGAAGAACCGTATCTATTTACATCCGAGTCTGTAACGGAAGGCCATCCGGACAAAATGGCAGATCAGATCAGCGACGCTGTCCTTGACGCTGCCTACAAAGAGGATACTAATTCGCGCGTTGCATGTGAGACTTCTGTTTCCACCGGGCTGGTCTTCATGACTGGAGAAATCACCACTGAAGCGGATATAGACTATAGCAAGGTCGCCCGAGAGACGGTGGAAGAAATAGGGTATACGGACAGTGAGCTTGGTTTTGACGCCGAAACCTGCTCGGTTATGGTGGCCCTGGACCGGCAGTCGCCGGACATTGCACAGGGCGTAGACAAAGGGGGGGCCGGTGATCAGGGGTTAATGTTTGGTTATGCTACCAATGAGACGGAAGAGTTGATGCCGGCGCCTATAATTCTCTCACACCGTTTGACCAAAGGACTGGCCCGTCTGCGCCGCGAGGGTGAACTGGATTACTTGCGTCCGGACGGTAAAAGCCAGGTGACGGTTCGTTACGACGGTAGAAACCCGGTTGAAGTGACAGCGGTTGTTGCTTCTACCCAGCATGACCCGGACCGGACCCAGGAGGAAATTAAAGCTGACCTGAAAGAACACCTGGTTGAAGAAGTAATTCCGGGCAAGTGGCTGACGGATG
>CAZMIT010000093.1:0-3917 GCA_964566495.1 uncultured bacterium
TTTAATACTGCCGGTTTTTCTAATTTTAACTCAATTTTCTCCAGCTCAAATTTTTTCAGACAGAGCTGACAAAGCTCCTCGGCCAGGGTTTCCAGCAACTTCCACGAGTTACTCTCAGCGTAATCACGAATTACTTCCGTCATCCTGTAGTAATCGACCGTGTCAAGAAGATTGCCGCTGCGGGCAGCTTCAGAAGTATCGGTAAAAACGCGAAAATTGGCTAAAACCGGCTGAACTTCCTCTCGCTCAGCTTCGCTGACTCCAATATTTACATCAAGCTCCAGGTTTTCTACAAAAATTACGTCTTCTTTACACATATCTGTAAACTTCAAAACTGACGCAGCGGATTTACATCGGCATCAGGACCAAATTTTTCCTCTTCACTGTGATAACCGACAACCTGCCGCCGGGTTTTGCTGGAAGAACGCAGAACCATCGAGTGGGTGATGATCTCCTCCCCGTCATAGCGAACTCCATCCAGGAAATCTCCGTCAGTAACCCCGGTACAGGCAAAAAGTAACTCTTCCGGTTTGGCAAGATCACTAATTTTAAAGATTTTCTCATAATCCGTATAACCCATCTCCTCCAGCCGTTCGTACTGGTCGTCACCAATCGGATTAAACCGTCCCTGGATATCACCGCCAAAACATTGAAGCGCTGCAGCACTGAGCACCCCTTCGGCACTGTTACCAATACCAATCAACATGTCTATCCCCGATTCAGGCATACAGGTCGCCAGCGCCGCTGAGACGTCGCCGTGTTCAATCAATTTGATACGACAGCCCAGCCCCCTCAGAGTTGAAATAAAGTCCTCGTTGCGCGGCCGTTCCAGCAGGACACAGGTGAGCGTCTCGACTGATTTATCTTTGGCCGCGGCAACCCGGCGCACATTAGTCTCAAGATCGTCTTCTAAATCTATCTCTCCTCGCGCTTGCGGTCCAACAGCCAGTTTCATCATGTAGACGTCAGGAGCGTGTAAAAAGGAACCGCGCGGACCGAGGCCGAGCACACATAAAGCTCCCGCCCCTCCCTTGGCCACAATTGTTGTCCCTTCCAACGGATCAACCGCTATATCGACTTCAGGACCATCTCCGGTTCCTACCGATTCACCAATGTATAACATCGGCGCCTGATCTTTTTGCCCCTCGCCTATCACTACCGTGCCCTCCACGGGAACGTATTGAAACATCTGTCGCATCGCGTCCACAGCCGCCTGATCCGCTGCTTCCTTGTCTCCCCAGCCCATATAACGCGACGAGGCAATGGCCGCCAGCTCTGTCAATCGAACCGTATCCAGCGCAAGATTACGTAAATTCATCAATCAAACCTCCCGGTTACAATTTCAATACCTGCCCGGTAGCTCTTAAGTTTAAAGTTTAACTCTGACACTCTTAAGTTTAACTCTGGCACTCTTAAGTTTAACTCTGGCACTCTTAAGTTTAAAGTTTAACTCTGACCCCGGGTTTGGATTTCTTGGCTGTCCTGCTGGAGGCGGGCCAATTCGTTCATTGCCTCCAGGGGAGTTAACTCCTCCACCGGCAGTTCCTGCAGCCGCCTGACCACCTGGTAAGCGGGATTGAAAAGGTCGAGCTGATCGGCCGCCGGGGTATCGTCAGTTTTGGCGAGCGCCTCGTGTGTTTTTTCCTCCTCCAGCTCCCGCAGTATCTGCTGCGCTCGGTCGATCACCTCGGGCGGTAAGCCGGCCAGTTTTCCAACCTGTATACCGTAACTGCGATCCGACTGCCCTTCCTCAACCTGGCGCAAGAAAATTATTTCATCCTCCCACTCACGGGCCCGCACCGTCATGTTAAATACATTATCCAGCCGCGCCGCCAGCTCGGTCAGCTCGTGATAATGAGTGGCAAACAGGGTGCGCGCGTTAATTTCCCGGGAAATATATTCGACTACCGACCAGGCGATCGCAACACCGTCATAAGTGCTGGTCCCTCGTCCTACCTCGTCAAGAATTAGTAGGCTGCGATCGGTGGCGTTGTTTACGATATCTGCCGTTTCAACCATCTCGACCATGAAGGTACTCTGCCCGCCGGCCAGAAAATCAAGCGCTCCCACCCGGGTAAATACCTGGTCGATCATCCCGATGTGAGCGTGATCGGCGGGGACAAAAGAACCCATCTGGGCCATTATTGAGATGAGAGCAATTTGCCGTATATAGGTGCTTTTCCCGGCCATATTAGGCCCGGTTAAAACGACAAGACGACGCTCTTCGTCAAGATAGAGGTCGTTGGGCACAAACTCTTCCTCGTGTATCTCCTCAACCACCGGGTGTCGTGATTGTTGAAGCTCCAGCCCTTCGTCCCAGCTAATTCGAGGCCGTGTGTAACCACGTTCGCGAGCCAGTGAAGCGAGCGACACAATTACGTCCAGGTCGGCGAGCACGTCAGCGTTTTCCTGCAATTCCTCGAGGTATCCCAGCACCTCCTCGCGCAGTTCAATAAACAATTCCTCTTCCAGGGCCATCGCCTTGTCCTCGGCCCCAACGATCATCTGTTCTTTCTCTTTCAATTCAGGAATAATATACCGTTCTGAGTTAGCCAGTGTCTGTTTGCGCTGGTAATCCTCGGGCACCCGGTCAAGGTTGGCGTCAGTTACTTCAATATAGTAGCCGTAAACCTTGTTGTGCCCGACCTTCAGTGAGTCTATACCCGTGCGTTCACGCTCCTGTTTCTGCAGATTTGTTATCCACTCCTTGCCGCCGCGCATCGCCTCACGTAACTCGCTCAGTCGCTCAGAGTAGTCGTCCTGGAATATATCGCCTTCCGAAATCTTGGTCGGCGGATTATCTACAAGAGCCCGTGAAAGTTCTTCTCGTAAATCTTCAAGTTCATGCATTCGTTCGACCATGAGCTGAAACTCTCGCCGGTCGGGGAGCATTTTTTTAATCTCGGGAATCAGTTGCAAACTGTCCCCCAGCGCCCTCAGGTCGCGGGGATTTGCCCGGTTGGAACCAACCTTGCCGACAATCCGCTGAACATCAAACAACCGCCGCAACTCCTCTTTTACGGAGGGGATCTCAGGGCCGTTGTTGTAAAACCATTCGACCGCATCAAGCCGCTCGTTAATCTGCTGTTCGTTAAGCAACGGCTGTAGTATCCAGCGCCGCAGTCGACGGCTGCCCATCGCCGTCTCAGTGTCGTCCAGGACGCTAAACAACGTCGCCTGGTCCTGGCCGGTTAACGACTCGGCCAGCTCCAGGTTGCGCTGACTGGCGGCGTCAAGCACCATAAACCCTTCTCGCTCATAAGTTGTAATCTCGTTCAGGTGCGAAAGCGTCCGCTTCTGCGTATCCGCCAGGTAAAAAATAAGTGCGCCGGCCGCTTTTAAAAGTAGTTCTTGCTCCTCCAGAGCTGCAATTTTTTCGGTAGCAAACTGGTCTTCCAACTTACGACGCGCTTCCTCTATTTCAAACTGCCAGCCGGGCCTGGAAGTTACAGCCAGGGAGTCGTGAAACTCGGTGATACTGCTCACAAATTCTTCGCTTTTGTCCCGGTCAGGCAGGATTACCTCAGCCGGATGCAGACGGTTGATTTCGGAGAGCAAAACGTTTTTTTCCGCCTCGTCTTCAAAACTTGTCGCTTCAAATTCCCCCGTCGACAGGTCAACATAAGCCAGTCCAACTCGCAGACTGTCCGCCCTTTCGTCTTCCGCCCAGCAGAAGGAGAGCAGATAGTTATTTTTATGACTGTCCAGGTAATCCTCCTCGGTAATTGTCCCCGGCGTAACAACTCTCACAACCTCACGGTCGACTATCCCGGAGGCTTCCGAGGCCTCCTCAACCTGCTCACAGATGGCGACCCGATGGCCATTGTCAATCAGCTGTTCCAGATAAGGTTCAACGGAATGGGCCGGCACACCGGCCATCGGAACATCCTTGTCCTTGGCCACCGGTTTGGAGGTCA
>CAZMIT010000094.1:0-3775 GCA_964566495.1 uncultured bacterium
AAAAATTTGAGCTGGAGAAAATTGAGTTAAAATTAGAAAAACCGGCAGTATTAAAGGGAGCAGCTACGGCCGGCGTTCAAGTAACCAGGACCGCAAGTAATAAGAAGTCAAAATGAACAGGTTAAGCGCTACGGCGGCGCCGCCGAAATAGCTGATAACCAGAATCGGACCGGCGACCGTGCCCAGTCCCCAGAGAGTAAGCAGAGGAATAAACAAGTAGAGACAAAGTAGCTCTTCAAGTTGATTCTTCCCATCGTAAACCAGCCAGAGCGCAGATAGCAGAAGTCCAGCTACCAGTATTGTCGGTCGTTCCGGTTGAATATAGAATTTAATTAAGTAGAGTAGCTGAACAATTAGTGGAAGATATATGTTAGTTATTTTCCTGAACCATAACCAGCCCAGTAAAACAGTCGAAATTAATACAGATAGCAGAGAAAAATATGCCGGTATATCGCGTGTAAACACCAGCAGTAGCTGGTTGCTCCCCAGAATTCCGGCGGTCCCCCAACCCGCCACCCAGCTACCGGCCAAAACACCGGCGGCAAGGCTGCGATTAATTTTTTGCTCATTGCTGACAATTAACCAGCCGCCAAGCAGCCCGAGTAGATTAAAAATAAAATCTATGCTGTCGGCCGAGCGGTGCGGGATTAGTATCTGACCGGTTTCTGCTATAAATGCAAGTAGGAGTGAAGGGATAATCCAGCCTTTCCAGTTGCTCTGGTCAAAACTTAACTTCCAGAGCACTCCGACTCCGACAAATAAGCCATAGTGCAGGGCCAGGTCGGGATTGCCGAATACAGATGGTGGTCCCGGGGTAAATGGATACCACATCAGGAGCAGAACAGAAAGACTCCAGAACAGCGAAAGTTTCTGCATTGTGAACCTCTGGCTGGCCAATTAAGGTCGACCTCCTTGCGACTTACTACGTCAAAATAATTTGACGTAATAAGAGGAAGAGATATTTCACGAGAGTATCCCTTGATTTTTAGCCCGAATTCGGTTAAATTATTATAGCAATAAAAAGAAAAAAGCGGGCCAATAGCTCAGCCTGGTTTAGAGCGCACGCCTGATAAGCGTGAGGTCGCTGGTTCGAATCCAGCTTGGCCCATAAGAGCAGCGGAAAGCTAAAAGCTTAAAGCTGAAAGCTAAGAGCGAAGGTCAAAACCGTAAAAATAGTGGAAAGCTGAAAGCTAAGAGCGAAGGTCAAAACCTTAAAAACAGTGGAAAGCTGAAAGCTAAGAGCGAAGGTCAAAACCGTGAAAACAGTGGAAAGCTGAAAGCTAAAACCAAAAAAGCAAGCGACCTCACAGGGAGTCTGAGGGAGTATCCCTCAGGCTTTCAGGCACAGGAAGTGCCGTGGGGGAGCAGATAATAAACTAAGTTACAGCCGATAGAGGGCGAATCTTGTCTAAAAAAATATCTCTTCCGATTATTTTTCTCTTCCTTGTGTCAGTTATTTCCTTCCCTTTATACCATTTGAATGCCGCAGACGACGAGGCTGTGCTCTATTTTTTCTGGGGGGTAGGCTGTCCTTTCTGTGACCAGCAAGAAGAGTTCCTGGAGGAACTCGAGGATAAGTATCCAGGGCTTGAGATAAAGGATTACGAAGTTTACCAGGATCCTGAAGGGCGAGAATTTTTTATGGAAATGGCCCGGTTGCACAACCTGGATAGGGAGGCTGTGCCTGCCACTTTTATTGGTGAGCAGCACTGGGTTGGTTTTCGTAACACAATGAAAACGCCGATGGAAGAAGCGGTTGCAGAGTGTATAGAAACAGGTTGTCCCGATGCGGCCGAATTAGATTCTGCTGCTACTGAACAAGTTGATGTGGAGGATCTGAGGCCCTATGCGAGTCAGTTTCAAAGTGTTCCTGACCTGGAGCCTCTAATTGAGCATCTCGCTGAGGGGCGGTTAGCTCTGCTCGGTGAAGCCTCACATGGAACGGAAGAATACTACCACTGGCGGGCCGGGATAAGTCGCAAGCTGATAGAGGAGCACGATTTTGATTTCGTAGTGGTGGAAGGGGACTGGGGCTCTCTCTATGAAGTTAACAAATACGTCAACCAGGATCCGGAAGCTCTGGCCGATAAGGAGACGGTGCTTGCCCAACTGGACCGCTGGCCCCCGTGGATGTGGGCTAATCCGGTGGTGGAAGAGTTTATTGGCTGGCTGCGTGATTATAACGCCGGCGGTAACAATGTTGGTTTTTATGGTCTTGACGTCTATGGCGCCTGGCAGGACGGGGACCGGCTACTGGAACTAATCGGAGATCCTGAGCTGAGGCAGAGGGCTGAGGAAAAGTTTGAGTGTTTTGAAGATTACCGAGACGATGGTCAGGCCTACGCTCAGAACTATCAGCAGTTTAGTCGCTCCTGTGCGGAAGAGATGGGGGGGATTTATCGTCTGGTTGATGAAGAGATAGCTCCCGGAGTTTCGCCTGAGCGGGCCCTGCGCTTGCGTCAGAAAGCCTCAGTGTTAAAGCAATCCGAACGTCATTACCGGGCGATGGCGACAGCGGAGCTTGACGGATGGAACGAGCGAGTAGCACACATGGAATCGACGCTGGAGAGGCTGTTAAATTATTATGGTGAGGACGCCCGGGGAATTGTCTGGGCTCATAACACCCACGTCGGCGACGCTCGAGCAACAGTTATGGCGCAGCAGGGGAGAGATAATATAGGACAGTTGACCCGGGTAAATTATGGAGCGGACAAGGTTCGCATACTGGGTCAGTCCGGGTATCAAGGCAGTGTCCGGGCGGGCAGTGCCTGGGGACAACCAGGTAATGAAATGGAGCTGCCGGCGGCCCAGGAAAACAGTCACGAGGCTCTTTTGAACGAGCTGGGTAAAGAGCAGTATTACCTAATATTTGACGATCAATTCCGCCAGACAGGTCTGCTGGAGCAAAATAGAGGTCATCGTGCGGTTGGTGTGGTTTATAATCCCCGGCAGGAACGTGGGAACTATGTTCCAACCCTGCTTCCTGTGCGCTACGACGCCCTGCTCTTCTTCCGGGAAACTACCGCTCTCGATCCACACCCGGCCGTGGAATAAGCCTTAGTTTTGGGGAGAGCGGGAAAGGTGGAACCGGTAAATTAGTGTATAGGCCAGTATGTTGCCAAGAATGAGCAGTATGCCAAGAATTACAATTTCAGAGTAGGTAAAACCGCCGACGTAAATAAGCGGGTAAATGTAGTGAGCGATGAAACCGCCTTCGTAGGTGGAAAGTCCGGCCTGCTCGAGAAAATATTTCTCCAGCGGAGTAAGGGGGCAGGACCAGCGAAAAAACCAGATTAGGGTCGCCCAGGTAAGACAGGGAATGTGGAGGAGGATAAGTTTTGGCCAGCGGATACAGATCAGAGCTCCAAAAACGGAAAATATTATAAAAAACAGATGGACAAAATAGGTTAAATTAGCCAAAAAGCGAAAAAGGATAGCCATGGATTCATCTCGCTTTCCAACCCAGCCCCCGTCATTGCGGGAACGAATAACGTCCCAAGTGTTGACCCGCAATCCATTTTTTCACCCCCCTTTGTTTTTCCCCCGTCAAGGGGGGAAAAGAGAAGGGAGATGGATTCCGGGGCGCGCTCACCCGGTTTAAGTCCGGGGGCGCTTGTCCGGAATGACGGCGGTAGGTTTTGTAGGAGCCAAAATAGTTATTGAAAAATTACTCTGAGTTAGTTATTATATCTATTCCTAAAAGAAAATAACAAGTGTAGTGGGGACGTAGTGTAGCGGTCTTAACACGCCTCCCTGTCAAGGAGGAGATCGCCGG
>CAZMIT010000095.1:0-3653 GCA_964566495.1 uncultured bacterium
TCCGTGATCCCATTCCCCATTTACTACCTCCCCTACCCCCAAATCTCTTTCCCTGTTAGAAAGAGACGCTACAGACATAATAAAGCTAAACTACTGCTAGATTACTTTTATACAATATAGCACAATAAAATTCCACGGTCAAATTTTTTCTTGAAATTTTTAGATTTGGAGGGTAATCTTGAAAGCTATGTGGCTAAATTTAATCTATGAGTATTTGCAGACGGAGGGAAAAAATGCTGTTAAATAACAATTATCTGTCGAAATTATTTTTATTGATCGGGGTAATGACAGTATCTATATTAATCGCTGTGGGTGGTCTACAGGCCAGTGAGATCAGAATTGATAAATCACTGCGGGCCGCTCTTTCATTAACTTCCATAAGTACCGCTCACCAGGACAGCTACGAGGATGTTCCCGGAATAGCGGGCGAAGACAGGTCGAGCTGGAGTTCGTCGATTAACGGTCGTTACAGACGGGCAACCGACAACTGGAACCACGAGCACCGTTTGCGAATGCAATACGGCGAGATAGACGGTGACCGAAATGAGGACGAAATCGATCAAAGTAACATATTT
Source organism: uncultured bacterium (assembly GCA_964566495.1). Lineage (GTDB taxonomy): Bacteria > T1Sed10-126 > T1Sed10-126 > T1Sed10-126 > T1Sed10-126 > T1Sed10-126. The sequence continues at coordinate 576 of CAZMIT010000095.1, forward strand.
CGTTACATGTTAAGCGACGAGGTCTTCTCGTTTGGCAGTATGCGACTGCGTTCGGTCTTTAACGAATTCGGTCATCCAACGAGTATGAAAAACGTTGTCGGCCTTGGCGTCTATTTCCTTGATTCAGAAACTTACGGAACGCTGGAGCTGCGAACCGGTCCCCGGGCGTCCCGCGGGTGGAACCCTTCAGAGGACTGGGAGTCATTGTATGAGCTGATAGTAGCCTATTCTTTCCAATTTGAAAATGGAGAATTTTTGTCAGAAGTGGAGAGTTCAATGCCCACCGACGACAGCGACGATTATCAGGTCCGGTGGGAAAACAATCTGACTTCGGAGCTAAATCGCTGGCTTAACATTAACTACCGTTTTACTCTCTATTACGAAAACGAAGTTGAAGAAGTAGCCACACGAAGCGTTGCCACGGTAAATTTTGTCTATAATTTCTTCTAAAAAGAACTGACAATTTGACCAGACAAAACTGGCTCTGTTGAATTTTTTTATTATTTTAGAGATCAATTGATTAGTGCTACCTTTGAGTAGTTCACCGTCAGCAAAGATTTCCATAGTGCCACAGAACTTTCTCCATAGCAAAACAAACGTGCGGGAAGTTTCAGGAGGCTTCGGCAATTTCCTCCAGGTAACGCAGCGTCTCTTCGGCTTCCTCTTCATCGATGACGCTAATTGCACAACCGGCATGAACGATGACATAATCTCCCGGTTCAGCTTCAGGCAAATAGGTCAGGGTGACCTTCTTTTTGACGCCGGCGAAGTTAACTCGCGCCAGCCGTTCAACCTCGTCCTCAAGAATTATTTCTTCTACTTCTCCCGGTATTCCTAAACAGATAGTTAGTCCTCCTTTATCGAGCTATCAGCCAAAAAATATGCTGATTAACGTTCAGAATCTTCCAGCGGTTTTTCCACTGGCGGTAACCCATCTTCTCACCCCCCCTTTGCCTTTCCCCCCGTCAAGGGGGGAAAAGAGAGTCCGCCTTTGTTTTTTTTCCCTTCAAGGGAAAAAAGAACGTGGAATGACATTGGAAGATTTTGAATTACGTTTTTCTGCTATTGCCGCCTGACCAACTGACAAACCGCCGTCGTTGGGCGGCAGTCGGCGGTGTATAAGCGGTTGAATGTTTTTTTCACGCAGTAAACCAACAATACGTTCCGTGAGATAGCTGTTCTGGAAGCATCCACCGGTCAATCCTACCCGGTCAACAGCCAATCTTTCAACTATCTCGAGAGAGGCTGCGGCCAGCGTGTTGTGAAAAGCAGCCGCCAGTTCATTTACATTTTCACTTCTTTCCCGTGCCATAATTATTTCTTTAACCATTGGTTCCCAGTCAAAAACTAAACATTTTTCATCTCGGCTTTGAGTCTCTATAATTTTATAAGAAAAAACGTGATCTGTCTTTACCTTTCGTGCCGCCTGTTCGAGGCGCATGGGAGCCTGCCCGGTAAATTTATTTTTTTCAGCCAGGCCAAGCAACGCTGCAACGCCGTCGAACAGCCGGCCGGCACTGGAAGTTTTAACAGTATTAATCCCCCGTCGAAGTGATTGTTCCAACAGCTTCAGCTCATCCTTATCGAAAGCGTTCTGAATTTCCTGGACGTCGGTAGGCTCCAGGTTCAATTCCTGCAAAAGACCGAGGGCACAGCGACGGGGCTCTTCAACCGCTTTTTCTCCACCCGGCAGGGGAAAAGTTCGAAAATGAGCAGTCCGGCGGTAGTCTTTCAAATCGGCTAATAAAAATTCCCCACCCCAGACAGTGCCATCGTCACCATACCCGGTTCCATCCCAAACGAGGGCCAGGATTTCCTGATCGGTCTGCCGGTCAACCAGCAGTGAAGCGGCATGAGCGTGATGATGTTGAACCTGGTGCAGCGGTTCCGGCCGTTGGAGGCCGTAGCTGGTGCTGTAATAATCGGGATGAAGGTCAGCGACAAGCAGATCGGGATTAATTTCATATAGTTCACAGATATCATTAATCGAGCGCCGATAATTCTCTACCGTCTCAGTCCCGGCCAGATCACCAAGATGCTGTGAAGTTATAATTTCACCACGACGCGACAGGGCGATGGTGTTCTTTAACTGACCGCCCAGGGCAAGAACCGAACCCGAAGCCAGCTCAAAATCAAAGGTCGCCGGAGCATAACCGCGACCAATACGCTGAAGTTGAGGCTTTTCCTTCAGCAAGGAGACCACGGAGTCGTCAACGGCTCTTTCAATGGAGCGCTCGTGGGTCAAAATTCCATCCAGATGGGGCCCCAGTGATTGTTCCAGGGGATCAATATCCGTATGTATTGGCTTGCCTGAGAGGTTGGCGCTTGTCGCGACCACCGGACAATCAAGAGAAGCCAGTAGGAGGGTGTGCAGAGGCGTATAAGGTAACATAACTCCCACTTTATCCGTGTCAGGAGCGACTTCATCAACCAGTTTTGAGCGGGGTTTGCGTTTTAGTAAAACTATGGGGGAAGCGGTAGAAGCAAGAGTCTCTTCAGCGGCGGGAGTAACCTGACAATCACGTTTTAACAGTTTCAAATCAGGGTACATTAGAGCCAGCGGTTTCGCGGGCCGCTGTTTTATCCGCCGCAATTTCAGGACCGTTTCGGCATCAACGGCGCTCGTCATCAGATGAAAGCCGCCCAGGCCTTTAACAGCTATCAGTTTCCCCTGTTCTAATTTTTGTTGAGCCTTTTTAAGCGGCGACAGCCCGTTGATGTTTTTACCGTTTCCCAGCCAGCTCAGCCGTGGGCCACAATCCGGGCAGGCGTTTGGCTGAGCGTGAAATCGCCGGTCCAGGACATCTTCGTATTCTTGTCTGCAGGATTCGCACATTTCAAACTCGGACATCGAAGTGAGCGGACGATCATAAGGCAGTGCACGAATTATTGAATAACGTGGTCCACAGTTGGTGCAGTTGGTGAATGGATACAAATACCGGCGATCATTGCTGTCCTGAACTTCGTTCATACAGTCTTTGCAGGTGGCAAGATCGGGTAAGATACGAACACGGACCTGACCGGCGTTACTGCTGGTAGTTATTTTAAAATTTTTATAACCGGCAGGTTTTTTTACTT
>CAZMIT010000096.1:0-3629 GCA_964566495.1 uncultured bacterium
TCTGAAGTGGAACAATTTGTGCGCAATTTAGCCGAACCGCTTCACAGTTAGCATTTTCTGTAACTGCTCAATAATTTGTGGTAATGTTTGCTTAACTTATTACCGGACAAGAGGGTTTTTTTGACGTCATTCCGGCCCCCGAGCCGGAATCCATCTTGAATTTAAAGCGGTGCTCGGTAAGACCGTTTTCCCCTCACCCTCCAGGGGAGAGGGGATAGGTGATCTGTTAGCATTCTCGTAATCTTTGCCGGGAAGTGATTGTCAAATGAGAGCTTTTAAAGATACATTTTCTCGTCTGTTTTTTGCGTTCTTATTTTTGGCGTTATTTGTTCTTGCTGGCAGCTTATTTCCCGGGGGAGTGAGTTCGGAAGAACCGGTTGGTGAATTTTATTACCAAATTGAAATAAATACTGCTATCAATCCAATCACAGCCGATTACCTTGAGCGGGCCCTGGAAGTTGCCGAGGCTGACGGCGCCCTGGGACTTATTATCAAGCTGGATACTCCCGGCGGGCTGATGGAATCTCTGTCCCGCATGAACTCCGCTATATTAAACACTGACGTGCCGGTAATCGTCTGGGTTGGCCCGGCTGGTGCACGAGCTGCTTCTGCTGGCGCTTTTCTTACTTATGCCGCTCATGTGTCGGCAATGTCACCGGGAACCAGAATTGGTGCCGCCCATCCTGTTGCCGGCATGGGAGACGACCTTGAGGGGGAGAGGAAGGAAAAAGTTGTCAGTGACGCTGTCGCTCAGATCAGGAGCCTGGCCCGCCGTCACGATCGTAATGAAACCTATGCCGAAAAATTTGTCCGGGGGAGCCTGGCGATTGGCCATGAGGAAGCAATTGAAAATAATGTTGTAGACTACCTGGCCGACTCGGTCGAGAATTTAATTGAGCAGTTGGAAAGCCGCCAGCTTGTTATTCGCGAGGATCATGAGGTTAAATTAGTCGCGGCTCCAGTTGTCGAAATAGAGCCTACCTGGCGTGAAAATTTCTTTGGGGTGTTGCTCAATCCTAATCTTGTCTTTATTTTCTTGACGCTTGGTATATACGGTCTTATTTATGAATTTTCCAACCCCGGTTTAGGTCTTGGTATTGTCGCCGGGGGTATTTGTCTACTGGTTGCTCTTTACGGATTAAATATTTTACCGGTAAATTATGCTGGGTTGGGTTTATTGCTTTTAGGAGTGGTTCTCATGGGGCTTGACCTTTTTGTACCGAGTTACGGGGTGCTGACGCTGGGTGGACTGTTTTCATTTGTGCTTGGCTCTGTTATGCTTTTTGACACTGCAGCATTTGCCGTATCACCGGGAGTTATTGCCGGAGTTGCTCTGGCGACTATAGGTTTCTTTGTTGCTGCCGGCTATCTGGTAGCAACCAGTTGGGGGAAGCCGGTTGAAATTGGCGACGACTCAATCGTTTCCCGGACAGGCGTTGCAAGGTCGGAATTAGACCCCGAGGGCAAAGTTTACGTCTGGGGGGAATACTGGACTGCTGTTAGCGAGTCCGGCGAAAACGTTGCGGAAGGCACGGAAATTGAAGTGGTTGACCAGGAACGCAACAAATTATTTGTCAAACCTTTGAGCGAAGAAAGGAGTGAGGCGTGATGGAGTTAGCAGTTGGGGTGGCCAGTTTTTTAGCTGTTGTAGCGCTAATCATTTTGAGTGGGGTTACAATTATTAAAGAATACGAGCGAATAGTTGTTTTTCGGCTGGGACGTTACGTAGGCACCCGGGGACCGGGGTTAACTTACGTGATTCCGGTAATCGAAAAGAAAGAACGGGTTCCACTGCGCATTGTAACTCTTGACGTGCCGGCGCAGGAGGTTATGACGGAAGACAATGTGCCTGTTGAAGTAAATGCTGTCGTTTATTTCCGGGTTAAAAAGCCCGAAGATGCAATAATTCAAATCAGCAACTATTACAAGGCCACAAGTGAAATCGCACAGACCACGCTTAGAAGTGTGGTTGGGCAGTCTGAACTCGACGAGTTGCTGGCGGAACGCGAGCAGGTAAATCAACAGCTCCAGGAAATTATTGATGAACAAACCGACCCCTGGGGAATTAAGGTTACCGCTGTCGAGGTTAAAAACGTTGAGCTTCCCTCGTCAATGCAGCGAGCTATAGCTCGCCAGGCTGAAGCTGAACGTGAACGACGTGCTAAAATTATTGCCGCCGAAGGAGAATATCAGGCCTCTGAGAAGCTCAATAAGGCGGCCGAAGTGATAGGACAGACTCGCGTTGGTATTCAGCTTCGCTTCCTCCAGACATTGACAGAAATTTCTTCGGAAGGTAAAACGACTGTTGCCTTCCCCTTGCCCGTCGATGTTTTCAGTCAGCTGTCTGATCTCCTTGAAAGTATTAATGAACCACCTGAAAATTAATTGAACACCTGATTTTCTGGCCGGGCTATGCACAACCCGGCTGTACATGGATGGCCAGGTTAGATTTATAAGACCTTAACAACACTTGAGATAACGCATCGTATACCAAAGGACGTGATTACACTGATTAGCAATTCTAAAAATGACCACCCAAATATAATCCAGGGGGGGCTTGGTGTTTCTGTTTCTGGCTGGGAATTAGCTCGATCTGTCTCAAAACTTGGCGAGATAGGAGTTATTTCTGGGATATGCCTGGACAACGTGATGATCCGGGAACTTCAAAATGGTGACCCCGATGGACGACTTGAAGCGCTCAGTCACTATCCCGACCAGGAAATTGTTGAGCACATCAAGGAGAAGTTTTACGTAGAAGAGGGAATTTCGCCGGATCAACCCTACAAGGTTTTGCCAACCCACGGAGTGGATCCGGAACCGCGTCTGCAGCGTATTCTATCCGCCGCTGTGTTTAGTGAAGTTTACCTGGCGAAAGAGGGACATGACGGGATCGTGGGGATGAATCTGCTGAGCAAATTGAAACGTTATACGCTTGCCTGCCTCTATGGGGCAATGCTCGCAGATGTTGATCTGATTATCATGGGGGCGGGGATACCCGTGGAGGAAGCCGATCAAATTAGCAATCTCGCCGCTGGTAAGCCCGCCCGCCTGACTCTTGAAATTGACAAATCGCTCTGCTCAAATCCCCGCAACCAATACTTTTATAAGCTTGATCCAGCTGATATTCTACCTGCCCCCCCTGAACTACCGTGTCCTGATTTCTTTCCAATTGTATCCACTGATACGTTAGCCCGTATTCTTGATCATAAGATCTCCGCTGATGTAATTAGCGGTTTCGTGGTTGAAAAACCGGTCGCCGGTGGTCATAACGCTCCGCCCCGGAACAAAAAGTATAACGAGGAGGGAAATCCGATATATGATGACCGCGATCAGGCACGAATGGAGAAGATGCAGGAGCTGGGTTATCCCTTTTACCTGGCTGGTGGCTACGGCAGCCCTGAAAAGTTGAAACAGGCCCACGCTGTTGGTGCTGAGGGAATTCAAGTCGGCTCCCTCTTTTCTCTCGCCGACGAGTCAAATTATCCCCCCGAATGCAAAAAGAAACTTATTCGTGAGATTCACCGGGATAACGTGGCGGTTCGAACTGACGGACGCATTTCACCAACTGGTTTTCCTTTTAAGGTGGTCGAACTTGAAGGGACGCTGGGGATTCCCGAAAATATGGAAAA
>CAZMIT010000097.1:0-3510 GCA_964566495.1 uncultured bacterium
CGCAGATTTTTTAATTTTTCTTTGCCTACCGTTTCATACCCCATTTTAAAGGTCAGGTTGGGCAAAATTGCAGTCAAATCAGCATTACCACAGCGTTCGCCGAGGCCATTGATAGTGCCGTGAACATGAACGGCACCAGCGCGCACGGCAGCCAGGGTATTTGCAACTCCACAGGCCGAGTCGTTGTGGGCATGAATACCCAGCGGGGTGTCTACAGCTTCAGCGGTTTTGGAGGTAATTTCATAAATCTCATGGGGTAAACGGCCGCCGTTAGTCTCACACAAACAGAGACAATCGGCCCCCGCTTCGGCAGCGGCCTGAATAGTTTTTATAGCATACTCAGGATCATCGGCGTAGGCATCGAAGTAATGTTCGGCGTCGTAGATGACTTCACGTCCCGCTTCCTTGACGTGAGAGACGGAACTGTGGATCATATTCAGGTTTTCCTCCGGTTCCACCTGCAGGGCCTCTTCAACGTGTAACCTCCAGGTTTTTCCAAAAATAGCAACAGCCGGCGTTTCAGACTCCAGCAGCGCCTGAATGTTTGGATCTTCCGGCGGTTCATTACTAACATGTCGGGTACTACCAAATGAAGTCAGGGTTGAATTTTCAAGCTCCTCCCTTTTCATCTGGGCAAAATATTCCATGTCTTTAGGATTTGAACCCGGCCAGCCGCCTTCGATGTAGTCAATTCCCAGCTCATCGAGATGGCGAGTTATGCGCAGCTTGTCCTCCAGAGAAAATGAGATGTTCTCCGCCTGTGAACCGTCACGCAGTGTCGTGTCGTAAATATCAATTTTCATTTTTATCACGTCCTATAATTAGTCCCGCTCCGATAAATTCCCTTTCTTGCCCTTTGTCTTCCCCCCTTCAGGGGGAAAAGCTTTTCGGAGAGGGTTTGATTAGTAGTAGCTGTTCAACTGTTTTTGCGTCCCCGACAGAGAAAAATGGTCACAATTCATAAACGTCGTGAAGAACCTGGACAGCCTCGTCACTCTGCATTTCGCTAACCAGGACGGAAATTTTTATCTCTGACGTGGAAATAGTTTCAATATTAATCCCGGCCCCACCCAGGGCGTTAAAAAGTTTCTGAGCCACACCGGGGTGATTGCGCATACCGGAGCCAACGACAGAAACCTTGGAGATAGCGTCATCTGTTGTAACCTCGTCTCCACAACCAGCCTCAACCAGTTCGTCAAGTATCTCAAGGGCTTCAGCCGAATCAGCACGCGAGACGGTAAAGGAGATATCATTAGCTCCTTCTTTATGCACGGGGCTGCTCTGAACAATCATATCAACATTGATTTCAGAATCAGCCAGGGCACCAAAAATTTTGCCCGCCATACCTGGTTTGTCTGGCACATCAAGCACCGTGAACCGGGTCTGGTCGTCATCGGACGTAACAGCTCTTACCTCTACATCTTCCATCTCTTCATCACTTCCTGTAATAATTGTTCCAATTTGATCGTTGAAACTTGATCTAACATGTAGCTTTACGTTATATTTCCAGGCGAACTCAACGGCTCTCACCTGAAGCACCTCGGCCCCCAGGCTGGCCAGCTCCAGCATTTCTTCGGGACTAATTCTATCAATTTTATGAGCTCCTTCCACCACCTGCGGATTAGCAGTAAAAACGCCGTCAACGTCCGTATAAATCTCGCACTCGGCGGCCCCAAGTGCTGCCGCAAGAGCGACGGCAGTGGTATCAGACCCCCCCCGTCCAAGTGTTGTCACGTCCTCCTCCTCGGTTATCCCCTGAAAACCGGCAGCTATAACTATATTCCCTGCATCTAACTCCTGTCTCAGACGCTGGTCATCAATGTTCAAAATACGGGCCTTGGTGTGAGTGAAATCTGTTTGAATACCAAGCTGGTGAGCAATTAAAGCCCGGGCATCCTTGCCTTCGTCAGCGACTGCCATGGCCACCAAGGCGCTGCTGATAACTTCACCGGTTGACATCAATAAATCCATCTCACGCTTTGGTCGAACGTTAGAGACCTCCTCGGCGAGCTCAATTAACTCGTCCGTCGTATCTCCAAGCGCCGAGACAACGGCAACAATCTGATTGCCCTCATCCGCCGTTTCTACTATCCGGCGAGCAACATTTTTTATTTTATCAACATCGGCAACTGAACTGCCGCCGTATTTCTGAACGTGTAATTCCATTTTTCATACTCCTCAAGTTTATTTGTAAAAATCATACCACAATCAAAACCTTCCAATGTCATTCCCGCGGAAGCGGGAATCCAGCGGAAGTTCAGTAATCGGTAACGTCGGTAGTTCAACATCAAGGTCAACGTCAAAGCCACTGGATTGTCCGGTCAAGCCGGACAATGACGCCCGGAATCCATCTTGGGCTTTTGGGCATCCCGGTTGAGATGTTGAACGATAACCGGAAATAACGAATAATGGATTGCGGATCGGAGTCCGCAATGACGTTCAATCCCACAACACCCCGGGGCCGCTAAACGGTTACCTAAAATTCTTTGTTTTTTTCATACCAGTGGGCCAACCTATTCCAGGCGCGCGGAGCAAAAGGAGCTTCTCGCGAGCCCGACTCAGTGCAGGTATATTTGTTTTTGCCGCCGTCCAGGACTAAAAAAGGAACCGGTTCTTTGACGTGAGTCCGTTCCTGTATTGGCGTATAGTGATCGGGCCCCAGGGCCAGGTTAAACTTATTTTTTTGCCAGTGGTGATAAATCAAAGATAGAATTTCACGATCAAATTTTTCAATCATTTCCAATTTCAGACGAGCGTCACCGTCGTGACCGGCTTCGTCCGGTGCCTCCAGGTGGAGAAAAGTTAGACGACCGGGTTCCAGTTCTGCTACGGCCGCCTCTGCTTTCGCCGCCATGTCGGTGTCAAATCCCCCGGTAGCACCAGGCACATCAATTTTATTCATTCCCAGCGCCAGGCCGAGCCCATTAATTAAATCAACACCGGCGACGACGCTTCCCTGAATTCCATAGCGTTCTTCAAGACCGGGCAAGCCGGACAAGCGCCCCGGTCCCCAGGGCCAGATCATGTTAGCAGTCCGCTCTCCGGCCTCTATAAGCGCCCGGTTTTCAGGATGTTCGCTTAGAAAATCTTGACTTGTCCGCATCAACCGTGTCAAACGTTCTGCCGCCTCACCGCGAGGCAAAAGCTCCTGCACCGGGCGACCCATTTCATCGTGAGGCCGCGAACAATCAAGTTCTCCCACTTCGCGAACCAGCAAAATACCACGGTAGCCCACCCCGTGATGAAAAGTATATTCTTCGCCGCCAAACTCTTCCTGCAGAGCTGCAAACAGGACCGCTCCCACTTCTCCCGGCAGGCTGCCGGCGGAGTAATCTATCAGACGATCGTTATTGTCAACCGTCACCAGGTTACAGCGATAAGCGACTTGATCGTCATCAAGCTCCAGTCCTAAATTTAAAGCTTCGAGGGCCCCCCGACCGAGATAATACTTTCGCGGATCGTAACCCAGCAAAGCCATGTTAGCCACACCGGAATCGGCCGGGCTTTCCG
>CAZMIT010000098.1:0-3492 GCA_964566495.1 uncultured bacterium
CGCCAGCCGCTCCTGACACCGGAGTTACTTATTGTGGGAACACCCGATGCGCTTATTGCTTACTGCCGGACCGGCGGCCGGGAGGTCTGGCGCTGGCGTCCTAATTATGACCTTAGTGATTATATCCTCTCGCCACAGCAGGAGTTGATTTACGTGACCCTTGCCAGTGGAGAAATAGGGGAGGTCAGTTTTGACTTCGGATTTCAGACGCTGCTCTATTCGGGCACCAGGAAAAATCCACAGTTTTATTCGACCGATGAATTTTTAATTGCTGTCTCCGGTCAGGGTAAAATTACCACCTGGGATATTACCGGTCGCGCGCCGTGGGCGGCCCGCCCGCGAGAATATTCTGATCGTTCGGGAGACAGCAACTCAATTAATTCGGCCAAGCCGGTCCGCCAGTCGGAGGTTGTCGATGATGATTCGATACTGAGATACGGTCGTGGACGCCTGTTTAAATTTACCACTGCTGTAGAAAATTACCGGGTGCCGGAAGCAGTCGCTGCGGAGGAAAGCTTTTTCTATCCTGATCTCTCGGAGTCCGGTGAGCCGCTAATTCGTGAGTTTGATCTCAGGGATGGTTCGACTCGAAACAAATTTTCTCTACCGGTGGAAGCCGAAGAATACAGGCTGGCTGTCGATGAAAAGCGTCTCTACGTATTCCTCAATCTTAAGGCCCCGCCCCGTTTTCTGGTTTATTCTCGGGACGACGGTGAAAAACTGTGGAGCGACGAGCAGCATGATTTTCAACCCGCCGGCCTTCCTGTCCTGCATGGGGAGACACTTCTGCAGCAGGGGGTAGACCGCCATTTCCAGGCTCGGCTTTACTACCGCAAGGCGTCAACCGGCGAAGTGCTTGACGATTATCTGCTCAAGGATGAGGTTCATGAGTCACTGCCCGGCTTTTCTCCCACACTGGCTCCGCCTTACCTTTATATCCCAACCGCCGATAATCACCTCCGCTCTTACGAACTAAAACCCGCCCCCAACTAAAATTCGCCTCAAAAAAAGCTTCAATAAATATCCCCCCCACCAAAACCACCTCATATCTCACGCTTACTCCCCCCACAACCTCCAAAAATTAACATTTATAATCCACTGATATAGTTAAGATAAAACTTAACTATATCAGACAAAAATATATTTGATCAGCTTGATGAGAGCTTATATTAATACAGAAAAGCCCACAATTTAGGTATAAAAAGTGAATTTCTTCAGTAATTTATTCGCTGATGTGGTGAGTGATATAGTTAAGTTATAACTTAATCAAATTACGTTTGGTAATAAATATTGATTTTATAGAATTTTGGATTCCGACGACTGTGGTAACTTCGTTTTATTTGTAGGGTTTGCTTCGTATAATTTGGGTGGATAAATGAGCAGTTACTAAGAATAAGCCCGTGACTTTTAGCGAGCCTAATAGTAAAGGAGCAGTGATTTTAATGAGTAAAGATTTTAGCGCCTGGTTTGAATGTGCGCGGGGGTGTGGGGTTAAATACGAATTGGACGAGATAGTTTACGAATGTGAGGAGTGTGGAGGACTGCTTGAGGTGAGTCATGACCTTGACGCACTGTCGACGCGGTCGCCGGAAGAGTGGAAACAACTTTTTGATCAGCGGTTGGGGTCACTTAAAAAGATCAACCGGAGCGGTATCTGGGACAAGCGTGAGTGGGTGCTTCCGGGGGTGGAAGAAGAAAACGTAGTAACTTTAGGCGAAGGTTGGACACAGTTGCTGGAGCCCGCCCGATACGCCGCCGAGCTGGGGTTGAATGACCTGCACGTAAAGCTCTGCGGCAACAGCCACTCCGGTTCTTTCAAGGACCTGGGGATGACCGTGCTTGTCAGCCAGGTTCAGCAAATGATTGCCGACGGCGTCGACGTGCCAGCGGTTGCCTGTGCGTCGACCGGCGATACTTCGGCCGCCCTGGCAGCCTACTGTGCCGCCGCCGGACTGCAGGCGATAGTTATACTGCCGAAAGGCAAGATTTCACTCGCCCAGCTTATTCAGCCGATCTCCAACGACGCCCTGACCCTGGCCCTGGATACTGATTTTGACGGCTGTATGCGAATTGTCAGCCGTCTCTGCAAAGAGGAAAACATCTACCTGGCCAACTCGATGAACTCCTTGAGGATCGAGGGCCAGAAGACAATCAGCTATGAACTGGCCCAGGAGTTTAACTGGGAGCCAATTGACAATATAGTCATACCCGGAGGCAACCTGGGCAACGTTTCCGCCCTGGGGAAAGGGTTTCGAGAACTACGCCAGGTCGGTTTAATTGACTGGTCGCCGCGTATCATCTGTGCCCAGGCGGAGCGAGCTAATCCGCTTTACGACAGTTATCAGAATGATTTTGAAGATTTTGAACCGCGAAAAGCGGAAACGACCCAGGCTTCCGCCATCCAGATTGGTGACCCGGTAAGCATAAACAAGGCGGTCGACGTGCTGAAAGAATTTGACGGGATAGTCGAGCAGGCAAGCGAAGACGAGCTGGCTAATGCCGCCGCGCGAGCTGACCGTGCCGGTCTGTTTAATTGTCCGCACACCGGTGTTGCCCTCGCCGCCCTGGAGAAACAGGTCGAGGCCGGAGTGATTGAGCCGGACGAGCGGACCGTTGTCATTTCTACAGCCAACGGTTTGAAGTTTGCCGACTTTAAGGTTGGTTATCACCGGCGAGAACTGGATGACGTCGAGCCCCGGCATTTGAACGAGCCGGTTGATTGTCCGGACGATTACGAGGTAGTGCGTGAGCGCATGTTTGCCGAATTAGAGAAGCGTTAGCCCGAATAATTCACGACAACCCCACTGTCGTGAATTATCCGTCCGCAGGACACCCCGCTCCCCAGCCCTTTACACGGAAAGAGCTGGGGGGCTGGGTGGGTTAACCCCGCCCATTTGACGAATGGGTAGCCTATGCATAGGGTTCATGCATAGGCCGGGTTAGTAACCGCGCTGGCGGATTTCTTCCTCGGACATACCCAGGTAGTGTCCGACTTCGTGGACGATGGTTTTGCGCACCTGCTCCTTTAATTTTTCTTCCCGTTCTTTTTCAGGACCGGTGTATTGTCGTAATATTGGCCGCCGGTAAATCTCAATTCGTGTCGGTTGAGTGGTTGGGCGGTTGCTCTGGGTGGACGAGTAGTTTCGGCCTGTGAATAGACCGCGGACACCGCAGCCGAACTTTTCCTTGATAGGTGGGGGAGGTTCTTCGCGCACGTAAATCGCTATTCCTGCCTCCTCGAGCAGTTCTACTACCCAGTCCGGCAATTGTTCACAGGCCTCTTCGACCAGCTGATCAAAATTCAAAGCTTGCTTCACCTGACCAATATTTGATAGAATTTTTGGGCAATGTTTTCAAATAGGACACGTATGATTATAAATCAAGAGCAGCCGGAAGCAAATCAGAATTTTCCAACGGTCGTTATTGCGGACTACGATCCGCAATCCATTTTAAGTTCTTAGTTTCCAGTTTGTAGTTTAAAGTTTCCAGTTA
>CAZMIT010000099.1:0-3180 GCA_964566495.1 uncultured bacterium
CAACAATCTCCCGGTAAAAAAGAATAGTATCCTTCTCCATCCGCACACCGGTCTTAAGTATGTCAACAAGAGACTCTTCACCGGTCAACTGTTTGGTGGCCGCAGGATCACCCTCGCCGCCGTGTGAATCGGCCATTGCCTGCAGAAAGAGGCCGGCTTCATCGTCGGGGTCAAAACCTGTGACACCTACTGCACTGCCGCCAAGAGATTCACGCATGGAAGAAAAGGTCTTGACGTGGTCGTCCTCCATTTCGGCCAGTTGAACAAGTAAATCATACTCGTCCGACGACTCGTTAAGTTCGGCGGCACGGCGGTAAAACTGGGCGGCATTCTTCTCAATTTCTACGGCGAACTCAAAAATCTCATCTGCTTTAAAACTGATTCCCATGCTATCAGTCCTCCTCACCGGGGATTTGAAACATTGGCGGACGCGCGGCAAACTCACGATCCAGCATCATTAACCCGCGCGGATCGTCGCCTGCCATCTTTAACTGCTGCACAAGCTCGTCGGCTGAATCTTCCTCTTCTACCTGTTCTTCAACAAACCACTGGAGGAACTGCCGGGTGGCATGATCGCCAACCTCCTCCGCCAGATCAACCAGCTCGTTGATAAGACTAGTTACTTTCTGTTCGTGTTCAAGCGTCATTTCAGCCACATCCAGGGCAGAATTCCACTCAACCGGCGGCTTTTCTATCTCATCAAGAATTACTCGCCCGCCGCGCTCCTGGACATAATTTTGGATTTTCATCGCATGAACCGCTTCTTCCTGGGCCTGGATCTGCATCCAGTGTGCAAAGCCGCTTAAATTTTCTTCTTCCAGATAAGCGGACATCGACAGGTAAAGGTAAGAAGAGTAAAGTTCGGCATTAATCTGTTCGTTCAACGCCTCTTCGACTTCAGTTTTAAGCATTCCTTACGACCTCCAGAGACCGTGGACGTTACAATGTTCACGGGCGCTTACTTCTTCAGCGTCTACTTCGAACTTAGCCACCGGCTCATCTCCCGGTTCCAGATACTGCTTACAGCTTTTTCCGTCAGCGGTTAGCTCTATCCACTCGATGTAGTGCGCTTCTTCCATCGGGTGAATCGTGCTGCCTACCGTGACTTTGTAACCACCTTCAATTTCTTCTATTACGGGCACGTGTTTCTCCGTCGTATAATCGGCCGTCTGTTCTTCCAGCAACTCCATCGGCTGGCCGCAGCAGACAAGCTGTCCTTTACCACCTCGCAGCACTTCGACTATATTGTCGCAGAGCTCACAGGCGTAAACTTCAGAACGTTTCGCCATAGTAAACCATCCTTTCTTAATGTAGTGTTATAGAATTTTGATTGATTCTATGTTTATTTTACATTACCCAAAAAAATTTACAAGCCTTAATCTACATAAACCAGAACCTACCGAGGGGGCTCCCAAATCCCTCCCCCCCTTAACCCAGCTCTTTCCCAGTAAAGGGCTGGGGGGGAGATGCTCCGAAAAATTTAGCGTCGAGAAGAAAAGGAAGAAGATACTTGTTTAGCGTGGTCCTGCCAAAATATCCCAGGTACCGTACTTCTGCATAAGTGACCCGGAATCCATCTTGAACTTGACGTCATTCCGGCCCCCGAGCCGGAATCCATCTTGAACTTGACGTGGTTATCATTCAAACACGTAAAAATGGATTACGGGTCAAGCCCGCAATGACGCTCGTAGGATCAAATCCTGGGACGTCATACGCTCTAAATGACGCGGGGGGACGCTAAACAGTTACGGAAGAAGTTTTTCAGGCGTGTGATATAGTTTAGTCTGCGCTAAACTATCTCGGATAATGACGGGGTAATGAAGTGCTCTGATTTGTAGAGTAGTGTTTTTTGAGGGGATGTTTGAGCGGTGTCGCTGGAAAGTTCTATCAGCTGTTTTGATTTTCTTCACTTGACTCTTATCCCAAGCGCGCGTAAACTACTGCTTAGTCACAATTAAATTCTCGGGTTGCCCCTTGTCGTTATTGCCAACAGGTTATCGTGCCCGAACTTGATCCGGGTATTAACCGGCAAATTAGCACTACCGTTCGTCATTTCCCAGAACGAATAACGTCCCAGGGCTTGATTGGGCAATCCAGAACTAACGAACGTCATTGTCGGGCCTCGACCCGACAATCCAGTGGTTTTGACGTTGACTTTTGAGGACCTTAATTCAACGCCACTGGATTCCCGCTTCCGCGGGAATGACAACCAGAAGCAGTTACATTTTCGACTGTGGCCGGGCACTACCCTTAGCCTGGATTATGCATGAAAACTTTGTTTTCGAGCATAATCCGTCTCTACGAGGTAGCACCGAGCACCGGAGCACTCAAAGCTTTGAGTGCTCGGTGCGCCCCTACGGGTTAGCAGAAAATAATTTTGGAGAAAAGTTGGATTAGTTATGGACAAACAAAAAAAGATCATGTGGCCGTTATATTTTTTAACCGCAATGAGCCTGACGCTGGCTCTGCTGAAACTCTGGGCCGGGTATGCTGTCGGCTCATCTTCGCTGCGCTCAATGGGCTTAAACAACACGGCCGACTTCTTCTACAGCATAATACTTGTGCTGGGGATGTGGGTCAGCCTGCAGCCAGCCGACGATAACCATCCCGAGGGTCACTACCGCTACGAATCGCTGGTCGGGGTCGGGGTTGGAAGTTTAATCGTAATCAGCGGCCTGCTTGCCCTTTACGACGCCTATCTTACGATAATTGGAGAACGACTGATCAAACTGACGGCACTACCCCTGGTAATTCTCTCTGGTTCTATCGGAATCAAGGTTGCCTTTTCCTGGTATCTAAAGCGATTAGGAGAGACGGTAAACTCCCCGGCCCTGGTTGCGATCAGCCGTGACCAGCTTGGTGACATACTGGCCGACGGCTCGGTCATCTTTGCGCTGATCAGCTCGCGCTACCTCTGGCCGGTCCTCGACCCGGTGATCGCCGCCCTGATTGGGGTCTTTATTTTGAAAATTGGTTACGATGCCCTGCGCGAAAACATCGGTCACCTGACCGGTGAATCTGCCTCCCGGCGCCTGCAACAAAAAGCACATGAACTTGTAGCTAACGAAACAGAATTTGACGGTCCTTACCACCTGCGGGCCCACCACGTCGGCCCAAAAGTTTTCCTCTCCTTTGTGCTCCGAGCCGACGGCAACCGCACGTTGAGCAAGCTACACGCTG
>CAZMIT010000100.1:0-3162 GCA_964566495.1 uncultured bacterium
CACCGTCGTGCCCCATGCCATTAAGGTTGCTGCCATTTTTAACAAAAATACTGGTGTCAACCTCGACCGCCATGCGGTGCATATTCTCAATGTTACGGGAGTGAATAACGGCGGAATGCTGACACCCCTTCTCAAGTTCAACCGCCAGGTCAATGGCCCGATCAACGTTAGAAACCGTAACCAGAGGAACAACCGGCATAAGCTGTTCAACGCGGGCGAACGGATGGTCGGGACCAGTTTCGGGGACAAGCAGGCGAGTATCGTCGGGAACAGAAAAACCCGCTTCAGAAGCGATATAAGCGGCGTTCTGCCCGACCCAATCGGTATCAACCGACGGATTAGAGCCGGGATAACCCTCAAAGACCAGGCGAGCAACAGCTTCAGTCTGCTCCTCGTCGATACGGTGGGCGCCGCTCTGGTCGAGATGATAGAGCAGATCGTCGGCGATAGCTTCAACTGCGATAATTTCCTTCTCGCAGGTACACATGACATTGTTGTCAAAACTGGCACCTTCGACGATCTTCTCGGCGGCGCGTGGAATGTCCGCCGTTTCATCAACGACAACGGGCGGATTACCGGGTCCAGCACCGAGGACACGCTTAGAAGCCTTCATTGCTTCCTCCACCACAGCCTCACCACCGGTGACGGAGAGCAAGGGAATGTCATCGTGGTGAAAAATTTCCTGTGCCGTCTCCAGGGTGGGTTCGGAAATGATGGTTAGTAGATCGGAAGGACCACCCACCTCCTGTATAACACGGTTCATATGGTGGATAGCGTCAGCGCAGACATTCTTAGCGGCCGGATGCGGATTAAAGACGACAGCATTCCCGGCTGCTATCATGCTCAGGCTGTTGTTGACCATCGTTGCACCCGGATTTGTGGAAGGGGTGATCGAGCCAATTACACCCCAGGGAGCAAACTCCTCGAGGGTGAGACCGTGATCACCGGTAGTTACTTCGGGTTCAATGTCCTCGACACCGGGCGTTTTGTTAGCAACAAGGGTAATCTTAGCTTCCTTGTCGTCAGCGCGACCAAAACCGGTCTCCTCAACAGCCATTCGTCCCCACTCAGCCGCCTTATCACGAGCAAGCTGACGGATGGCTTCCACAATCCGTTTACGGGTTGAGTAGTTCCCCTGGCCGCGGAACTGGCTGAAGGCCAGTTTAGCGGCTTCAACTGCCCGGCTGACGTCCGTAAAGGAGCCCAGCTTACCGCTCTGGGCGGAAGAACCATTACCGGATGAGCCGGACTGTGCTGGAGACGTATCCGGACGGCCGGCGGAACCAATAGTTGTGCGGCCAGAAGTAGCGGAAAAATCAGGCCCGTTGACCTCGTCCACCACCTCGCTGACTATCGAACGTAGTTCACTTTCTTCCTCTCTCATCAAAGTATTCCCTCCTGCCTTTCAGTGGAATGGATAGTGCGAAGTCGAAATTACTCTACTTCGCCTTCCAGGGCAATAGGGAATACATCCTCAAGTTCGGCGTGTGGACGCGGAATTACGTGAACGGCAACCAGCTCGCCAACTTTTTCAGCAGCGGCGGCACCGGCGTCAGTTGCGGCCTTACAGGCGGCAACATCGCCACGAACCATTGAGGTAACGTAACCTGCACCAATTTTTTCCTGTGCAACCAGCTTCACCTTGGCAGCCTTGACCATCGCGTCAGACGCTTCGATCAGAGCTACAAGGCCTCGAGTCTCTATCATGCCTAATGCTTCCATGAACTACGAAACCTCCTTAAAAAAATAAGTTTGTTAATTTGCTAATTGACTGAATATAGAATAATAAGAAAACTTTGCTTTGTCCACAAGTTTCTTACCCGCCGTTAAATCGCCTGTTTGTGGCCTTCTACGCTCTTTTAAAACGAGAGTGTTCAACAGAGGTCTGGAAAAGTCGACAGTAATACTGTTTTTGAAGAAGTAAGAGTTGGAAAGTGTGAAAGTGGGAAAGTGTGAAAGTGTGAAAGTGTGAAAGTTGGAAAGTGTGAAAGTGGGAAAGTGGGAAAGTGTGAAAGTGGAAAACCGGGAAACCGTAAACCGAAAAAATGGAAGAGTGGAAAACTGGAAAAATGGAAAACTGGAAGAGGCGTGCGGGCGATGGGGGGATGGGGCGAGCGGGCGAAAGTTCGCTGAGCGCGGGGAGCTTGGCGCGGAGCGTGAACATCGAGCCGACGAACAGTCGAGCATGCGAGCAGGCGGAAGTTCATGGTGGGGCGAAAGGGAGATAGGGCGAAAATCAAGATCAAGATCAAAGTCACTGGATTCCGGCTCGGGAGCGATGGGGCGAGCGGACGATGGGGCGGAAGTTCTCGAAGGGGCGAGCTTGCGAGCAGGCGAAGAGGCGCACGACCGAAAATCAAGGTCAAGTTCAAGATGGATTGCAGAGGGGTCGGGGTGTGGGTTAGGTTGTATTTAGGTTATTCAGACCGGAGCAGGCGATGCCCAGGGGCGTTATTAATATCGGGGTCGGTGGTTTGATTACCCGGCGGCGGAGGAGGTCAGCAAAAATATCCTCCATACCCTCAGGAATTACTGTGCCGCCAACAAGATAAACTTCCTCGACTTCAGGATAGGCCGTTATCTCCGTCTGGACAATGCTGGCCATTTTTTCAACGACCGGTTGAACAATACCGCGATAAGTGGAAAATGATTCATTCAGTTTGTATTTTTCTGCCTGGTCATAAGTTAAGTCGCGGTTACCGGCGATAGTCAACGTAAGATGATGGCCGCCGGTGGCTTCGTCGGCGGAGTGAACTATCTCGCCGTTTTTAATGACTGAGATGCCGGTAGTTCCTCCCCCAACATCCACGATTACCCCCTGCTCTATTTCGAGGGCGGCGGCGGCCGCGGTAGGTTCAGCAGTTTCAGCAATTATTTCAAATTGACAGTCTTTGACAACGTTCGATTCCACCCAGGCCTCGGTGCCCGGAGGATAGCCCACGGCGGCATAATCAAGACTGCCGCCCTCGCCTAATTTTTGTTCAAACTCATTTTTAAACTGCAAGACTTTTTGCCGGGCGCCATTGTAATCGAGCACGATTCCGTCGCGGACCGACTCGTCCCAACAAAATCCAGCCAGCACGGGCTGGCCTGTAGAGTCGAGCACAATAACCTGAATGTTAGAAGTGCCAAGATCAACACCGGCGACCAGGGGCGGTTCAA
>CAZMIT010000101.1:0-3086 GCA_964566495.1 uncultured bacterium
TTTTATCTGAACTTACGGTTTTGATCGGTCTTTCGCTTAAAGCTTTAAGCTTTAGACTGAGCTTACGGTTTTGATTGGTTTTCAGCTTTCAGCTTTAAGCTTTAGGCTGAGCTTACGGTTTTGATTGGTCTTTCGCTTTCAGCTTTAGGCTTTTAGCTGAACTTTTGCCGGAGTGGCGGAACAGGCAGACGCGCGGGATTCAAAATCCCGTGGGCTTTATCGGCCCGTGCGGGTTCGACCCCCGCCTCCGGCATTTTTAGTTGGAAAGTGGGAAAGTTAGAAAGTGAGAAAGTTGGCTAGTTGAGAAGTAAACTTACTCCGCAGGTTGGGGTTCAACATAAGGCATGAGGACGTAGCCGGCTTCTTCCATATAAACGGGCTCGTCGACGTCACGAATAAACTCTATATGCACCTTATCGTCCACTCCCCGTCCCCGCAGTCTCTCCAGCACCCGTTTGTAAACCCGGACCGGATAGAACCTGTCGGGAGCAAGATCAAGATCTATCGTCCCAATCTCGTAGCGATCCCCCTCAGGAGTAACACCCCGTCGGCTGGCAATTTCATATCGATATGGTTTTTGCGTCCCGTAAATTTCTGAATAGGCGACAGCATAGGGAGAGTCAAGCTCCAGCACCAGCACAATATCCATCGAACCACTCAGCCAGCCCTCACGGCGGCGAATCGGACCAATTCTAAAGTTACCGTTTGAATCGAGCAGATCAGAGCCCAGCCGGTCGTCCGCCACTTCATCCGCATAAGCGTCAAAAAAACCACCGCGGCGCTCGTAGACATGCACGGTCGCCCAGCCCAGGTTCCTTATTCGACCGGTTATGAAAAAATATCCTTCAGGTGCGGTTGGTCGACGCCCCAGCTCCCAGGGCAACCGCGGAAAAACATCGCCCGTTCCAATCGTCCCCATAAGCTGCAGTCGCTTCAACTCCATCGTCTCCACGACCGGTGTGTCCGGCTCCTCCCCGGGTCCCGGCGGTAGAACCGCAACTCGCGGCACCGTGTCCATCCCGGGCAATTCCGCCTCAACCGAGGGCAGGCGACGGCGGGGCCGGGGTACAGTAACTACTTCGGCGCCAAGCGGCACAGCGCTACCAAAAGCTAAAACTGACAGAAGGGCCAGTAAAAAAAGCCTTACCAACCAGTAATGTTTCTTCATCATTTACTCCCCAGGAGCTGTGAATCAGGATATTCTTCTTCTAAAAGTTCACGCAAGCGCTCGGCTTCCGACTCCTCACCAAGTTCTTCGGCCAGACCTTTTAACTCATAGATAACTTTCCCGCGCTCCTCCCAGTCTTCATAGACGTAGTAGACATGATACCAGTATTCCTCTGCGTCTTCGTATTTGTTCAGTTCCCGGGCGACCCGTCCCTTCCAGAAGTAAAACTGTGCCTGGATGTCTGTCGCTGCGGGCGGTTCCATCTCTTCTAACACTGAATCTGCTTTTGAATATTCCCCGTCGTGATAATATAGACGGGCACTCAGCAATTGATCCGCCGGCGCCGGGGATTCTATTTCTTCAATTAACTGGCGAGCAAGTGAAAACTCCTCTCGTCCATAAGCCACCTCTGCTTGCAGTGATTTGATCTCATCTGCAGTCACAAAGTCCGGCGCTGCCGTGGCGACTTCATTCAACAGCGCCTCGGCCAGTTCGAATTCTTCCCACTGCAGGTTAATCTGCCCCAGTCTGAATTTTGATCTCAATTCAATTCCCGACCGGATAGCCCTTTCAATTGCCTCCTCATAGTTTTCCGCGGCCTGGTCAAGATTCTCATACAAGCGATTCCCTTCGCCGAGCATGAAATAGACTTCACCGTGATATCGAGTTGTTTCGTAAAGTTCCACGAACTTCGTTCCCCATTCGAGCAATTCATCGATTTCCCGAAAATCGTAAAGAGCGGAGAGCAGGCGATAAAATCCCGGGACAAGGTGATTGTGACCGGCGACAGGCTCCAGATTTTCTTCCAGGTATTTAAGGGCGGCCAGCGGGTTGTCAAACTGTAACTGAATCTCTACAACTTGATTAATAGCTTCGGCGACAGTGATCGGGTTGTCCGTCATTTCAGGCAGTTCTCGATATTTTTCTTCTGCTTCGGACAGCGCGCCCAGCTCGTATAAACTTTCCGCCCAACCCTGCATCATATCCGCTTGCTCGGCAGCGGGACTGGCCTCTATTTTTTCCCGTATTCGCTGAACCTGCTCGTCGCTTTCCGGGTCGAGATCTTCCAGTTCGGTTCTAAAACTCATCCGGCGCGCCGCTGAGGCGAAGGCAGACTCAGGAAAATTGGCAGCGACACGATCGTAATATCGACGCGCTCTCTCATACTGGCCGGCACGGTAAGCGGCTTCACCGGTAAAATAAGCAAATTCAACGGGAAATTGCTGCTCCAGAACAGTTTCGTAGCTTCTAAACACCGACCAGGCCAGTGTGTAACGACCCATCTCCAGGGCGGAACGGCCAAGCGCAAAATTTACCGCTGGTTCCAGCTCGACCGTCAGCTCTCGACGGCTGAGCTCAAGCAACATATTAAACGACTCCGCCACCTGGCCGGTTTCATAGTAAAGCTGGGCCAGCTCATACTCGGTTTTATTGCGTGATTCGCCGTCCGGAACCACCTCAAGCGCCCGTTCGTAAGCAGATAAAGCCGACTCGTAATCACCTGATTCCATGGCAGTACGGCCACGAATTCGGTAGAGTTCGTCCACCGGTATTTCCTCAGATGATTGAACCTGTCTGAAGGTTTCATACGCGGTCTCAACCTGGCCCTGCTGGTAGTAGTTCCAGCCCAGCCAGTAACGGGTCTCGTTAATAAAACCTTCGTCGGTAGAAAAATCAACTGCATCCTGGTAAGCTGCCGTCGCCTCGTCAAAACGTCCGTCGGTCATGTATGCCTTACCTTTCAGACGACTGGCTCCGGCAGCAAGCTCACCGCCAACATCCGGCCAGTCAACCTCGTCCAACAGGGTATAAGCTTCAGCGAGTTGATCCCTGTCGTATTTTATCCAGGCCAATCCGTAGGTGGCCTGAGCGACATACTGACCGGCGTCCTGTAAAAACCTGTAATTATCCTCCGCGA
>CAZMIT010000102.1:0-3042 GCA_964566495.1 uncultured bacterium
CTACCGACAATTACACCGCTACTGGAAGACCTGCGGGGGCTTGGTTTCAAGAACAAGCTGGGGGCGGCATTCGGTTCCTACGGCTGGTCCGGCGAATCGATTGAAGCGATTGAGGACCACTTTGAGAAAAGCGACATCCCGCTGGCCGAGGAAGGGCTGAAGTGCAAGTGGCAACCCGACGAAGAGGACCTGGAAAGGTGCCGCGAATACGGACGGAAACTGGGAAAAAAAGTGCTTGATTAACCGCCGCCGGCGGGCAGGTAAAGAAAGAGCTCGTCACCGTCTGAAAGTTCATCACGGCGGCTCGCTTCTTCCTCGTTTACAAAAGGGGTAATATGACGCTGGGCGGTCTCGTCTAATCCCAGCTCCTCCAGCACGTCGCGCACCTGTGCCCCGTCTTCAACTTCAATCGCTGAATTGTTCTTCTCTCTCGGAATGTCGAGGAAACTAACGAACTCAAGCTTAATCTCCATCCTTACACTCCTATACAACCTGATAACGGAGTAACCTTTAATGTAATTATCGGCAACCTAACTCCCTCGAAATTACCTTCATCCTCCATCCCTGAGCCCTACCAGGTAATATGATTAAGTCATTACTTAACTATATCACACAAATCTTTTGTTTTTAAATTATTTATAAACGAAAAAATTTGCATGAATACTTTTGATACGCCTTTTTGACGCACTATACGCTATTATAGCTAAAAAGCAAACACCATAAATAATAACTAATGTAATTAAGTCTTGACTAAACTATATCAGTGTTTCATCTAAAAAACTCTTCCCCCCTTGAAGGGCAGAATTTTGCAGGACAGCAAAATTCGACCCAGCCGGTTCATAGTTTAATAAGCCAAGTGTAATTTTTGAGCTGGGTCGAACCGGCTGGATAATGCACGACAGCTATGCTATCGTGCATTATCCGAGCTAAACAAGTCCCGGGAAAATAGAGCCAGTTTTTTCTTGACATTATAACTATATGGTTATATACTTATTTATGCTGTTAAAGCTGACAGTATTTGTTTAGCGTCTCCCAATTAAACGCTACTTATTTTGTCATTCCGGGCAAGCGACCGCAGGGAGCGCGACCCGGAATCCATGTTGAATTTTAAAAGTCGTTAATCAAGACCTTGAAAATGGATTGCGGATCGTAGTCGGCAATGACGACCGATAGATCAAACCTGGAAAGATATTCAACCGCGAAGTGATATTTGAGAATTAAGATTATCCACTTTTTAGGAGCGTGATTTCGATGCCTGTTGATATTTCTGGCAATGAGTTTGAAAACGAAGTGATTGAGCAGTCTGAAAAGGAACGAGTGGTCGTTGACTTCTGGGCTCCCTGGTGCAGTCCCTGCAAAATGTTGGGACCGACCCTGAAAGAAGTTTGTGAAGAGGAAGAGCTAAAGCTGGTCAAGGTTAATGTTGACGACAACTCCGGTCTGGCTCAGCAGTTTGGTATACGGGGCATACCCGCCGTCAAGGTTTTTGAAGAAGGTGAAGTCGTCGACGAATTTACCGGTGTCCAACCGGAAGATCAAATTAGAAGCGTGGTAACATAAAAGAAAAAAGGAGAGGATAACAATGGATAAGTTGAGCTGGAAGAGCTGGCTTTCGCGTTTTTCCTGGGATCATCCCTACCTGATTTTTGCGGTCGTTCTGCTTTTAACAGTTGGAGCCGTCGCTCTTTTTCCACGTATCAGGATAAACACTGACCCCGAGGACATGCTGAGTGATGACCATCCCGCCCGCGTAGAGGATCGCCAGCTCAAAGACAACTTTTTCATTCACGACATGGTGGCAGTGGCGCTTGAGCCGCCGGAATGTGATCAAAAAATTACGACTGAGCGAATGGGAATAATGCATAACCTGGTTCGTAAAATAAGACGGCAGGAAGGAGTTATTAGTGAGGACATACTGTCGGTCTACACCAGCGACGACATCGAGGGGTTTCCCGGTGGAATAAACGTCGATCGTTTCTTGCGCAGTCCGCCTGCGAACCAGCAAACCGTGAATCGAGTAACCGAGCGGGTTCAGGACCATCCAGTGTTGAGCGGCATGATCATGGACGAGACGACCTGTGGGCCGGCTACGAGTTCGAGCCCTCGCCGACCGTCAGTTACATGCTCCAGGTTCACTGGCTGCACAACTATGACTCCGACGGTCTGCGCGCGGCTATAGAGGAAGACAACCATCCCTACGAGAAACGCAACCGTTACCGGCTGCAGATGGCGACCGAGCGCACTTACATGTCTGACCGGCTGACTCTGCGGGCGCGCGGTTTTGCCGGCCTGCAGGTCCAGGACTGGCACCTGCGGCTGGAGGCCGACTACGAGTGGAGCGACAACATTCGGATCTACGCCGGCAGCCTGCACTACGACGCTGATAACGAGACCTCACGTTTCGGCGCGATGCAGGATCACGATGCATTTTACTCCCGTTTAAGATATAGTTTTTAAGTACTTGTTTAGCGCTTTCACTGTCTTTACGAGCTTCACCTAACCCCGCCCATTTGACGAATGGGCGGCCTATACATAGGCCGGACTAACGCCCGTTATTGCCCCCCTGGATAATTCAAATTCACCAAGTTCACAAAATCTTGTTCATGTTCTTGATTTTGCCCTTGACCTAACGCCCGTCATTGCGGCCCCCGAGCCGCAATCCAGTGACTTTGAACTTGATTTTCGGTCTTTCGCCTCCCTGGGACGTTTTACGTTCCTCGCAAGCTCGCCTCTTCGAGCATCCCGGCCCCCGAGCCGGAACCCATGTTTAAAGGTTTACGGTCCACGGTCAACCGTCGCCGGTTACAACTCGCGATCACCATCTCCCCGCAACCCGCATTTTTTCTTGACAAACATTAATGGATGTCCGATAATAAAAAGGCTTGATAATAAAACAAACGGTCATTTAATTCAAATTTAACAAAACAATTGAGTGTTTTTAACATTTTTTAGTGGAGGTATTACCAATGGACAAGGAAGATGTTTTAAGCGTAATCAAGGAACATGAGGTCAAGTTCGTCCGGCTCTGGTTTACCGACCTCG
>CAZMIT010000103.1:0-3017 GCA_964566495.1 uncultured bacterium
GTTGCGGCTCCCTGTGAGGAGATCGCTGAGACGCCCGAACTGGTTTACGACTATACCAACAAGTGGAACAACGTTGCTGTCGTCACTGATGGCAGCCGGGTGCTTGGCCTGGGGGATATTGGCCCCGAGGCTAGCTTGCCGGTTATGGAGGGAAAAGCGATGTTGTTTAAGTATCTTGGCGGTGTAAGCGCTTTTCCACTGCCCCTGGGGGTGAAAGAGGCGGATCAAATCGTGGAGACCGTAAAAAGAGTTGTTCCCGCTTTTGGCGGTATAAACCTCGAGGATATTGAAACTCCCAAGTGTTTTTATATCCTCGATCGCCTGCGCGAGGAGCTTGATGTGCCGGTCTGGCACGACGATCAGCAGGGCACGGCGGCAGTTGAGCTGGCCGGTATTATTAACGCTCTGAAACTGGTTGACAAAAAAATCTCGGAGGCTAAATTCAGTATTATTGGAGCGGGAGCTGCGAATATTGCCCTCTGTAGAATTCTGGAAGCAGCCGGTGCGGACCCGGGTAACTTTTATGTCGCCGACAGCAGCGGTATACTGCATCCGGAGCGCAAGGATAGTGGTCAAATGCAAGAGGACAACCCATATAAGTGGGATCTGGTGGAAAAAACTAATCGCGCCGGTCGTCGGGGGGAGAGTGGCGAAGCAATCAGAGGAACTGACGTTATGGTGGCGGCCTCCTGTCCTCGACCGGGAACGGTTAAAAAAGAGTGGATTGCTGAGATGAATGAAGATCCGGTGGTCTTTGCAGTTGCGAATCCCCTGCCGGAAATATGGCCCTGGGAGGCCAGGGAGGCGGGAGCTAAAATTGTTGGCACGGGTCGCTCAGATTTTCCCAACCAGATAAATAATTCACTGGGCTTTCCCGCTATATTTAGAGGAGCTCTTGACGTGCGGGCCCAGACGGTAACGGATGGCATGGCAATAGCAGCGGCCGAGGCGATTGCTAAAACAGCGGAGGAAAAAGGACTGAGCGAGGATTACATTGTCCCCACGATGGAGGAAAAGCGCTCTTTTGTCAACGCTGCAGTTGCTGTCGGTAAGAAAGCAATTGAGGAAGGAGTAGCGTCGCATGAACTTTCCCCCGAAGAATTACGCGCTAACGCCGAAAACCTGATTGAATTATAACAAGACTCTTAACTATCGGGGGCTACGTAGACGCTGCGCACGTTCCAGTTTTTAAGCTTGTCGATGTCAGCTCCCGTTAACTTGGTGCCTTCGTCAAACAGGCGCGAACCACTGCGGCTGTGCGCGGGCTTTGCCAGCTTCATGCCTGGCGATAACTCGCGAACACGTTTCTGAACACCTTTCGTTTTGGTAGCCATAATTAACCCTCCTCTTTTAGATGAGATTTATTACCTCTTGGTTGTTCTTACACTTGTATTAGGAGCAATTATCGTTCCAAATTATCAAAAAAAGAAGCAATTTATTTATAGCTTAATGGTTTGAAGGAAAAAACCGGAGAGATGGGGGAAAAGTGACTTGTTAGTCGGATAATTTTTTTAGCAATAAATTATCGAAAAACGCTATATACAGCGAAAAATTAATCACGGATAAAAAGTGGAGATGTATGACAAGAAAAGACAGGCAGGAAGCGAGGAAAAACTTACCGGTTTCCGGGGAATATTGAAAAAATTACCCGATTAGAAATAAAAGAAGCGGCGTGGGGGAATAACCACCCACGCCGCTGTAAAATATATCAATTAAGGAGCCAACGAAGACCTAAAACTCAAAAGCAGCTATACGACAGATCGAGGACTCCATCTCGATACCTTTCCAGGGGAAAAGACCGATCCAGGAGCGCTGGTTGTTGAGCTTGTCAATCTCTCCACCGAGGTTTTCGGCGTGGATCAGGCCTTCGGGGAACAGATCGAGGTGCATAACCTGGTAGTATTCCTCGTAGGGGAACATCTCGTCCCAGCTCATGCCGTAATCATCCTTGAGCTTTGCCTCGGCCTTTTCAAACAAACCGGGGTGCCAGTCGCGCAGAATAGTATTCATCGGGTGGTCGGCACTACCGCAGTCGACCCCAATCCACTTAAAATCCATCTCCAGGGCCCACTTGTGAAAGTCGGGGTTGGGACCCGGGTGTTTGACCATGTAGCGAAGCTCATCGCATTCCGGCTGGTCCCAGGCGTAATTGTGGTAGCCGGTGTTGATTATCAGGATGTCGCCTTCGCGGATGTCGGCCTTTGATTCCAGCATCTCGGGCGAGTAAAGAGAAAAATCCTCGACTTCGTCAGCGATGTCAACGACGACTCCTTCGCCGCAGAACTCCTCCAGCGGCACTTCGCCAATCGTACGGCCTTTGGCGTCAAAGTGCTTCTCGCCGTCTATGTGAGTGCCGACGTGCATACTCGTCTTGACGATCTGGCCGTTGGCTCCCTGTCCCATGTGGGCTCCGGAAAGACGTTTGAAATACTGGAGCTGCAGGGGCATGTAACTGGGCCAGGGCGGCGTGTGAATGCTCAGGTCCTGCGTTAAATCGTAAAGTTCTACCATTGTGACTCCTCCTTAGAGTGTGAAAGTTGTAAAGTGTGAAAGTTGTAAAGTTGTAAAGTGTAAAAGTTTACGTTATGCGTATTTGGTGGCGAAAGCCTCAAGTGCCTGCTCGAAACAGTCCATCGGGGCCTGGACAAGGCCGGCACCAATCTGTCCGATCCCCGGTTCCCGGTGGGCTATACCGGTATTAATCTGTGGTGTGATGTCAAGTTCACAGACTTTTAGCAGGTTGACCCCGGTCGGGGCGCCGCGAAAGTCCAGCGTGGCCACCTTGAAGTTTTCGGACTCGTCTTCACAGATTTCATACATCTTACGGGTGAAGTTGAAGGCGTCCTCGACGCTACCGCCGACAAATTTAACAATTGCCGGCGAGGAGGCCATAGAAAAGGCTCCCAGACCGACAGTTTCTGTGATCGTGCTGTCGCCAATATCGGCGCAGGCGTCGTCTTTATCGTAACCGGAGAAGAGCAGGCCCTCGGGAACCGGCGCTTTGGCGGTGAACCACT
>CAZMIT010000104.1:0-2929 GCA_964566495.1 uncultured bacterium
TCACGATAGTTGTGCTGTCGTGAATTATCAGGGCTAATTCAAATTCATTAAGTGCGCATAATCTTGTTCATGGTCTTGAACTTGATTTTGATCTTGACTTCCCGAACGTCATTGCGGGCTTGACCCGCAATCCAACTTGAACTTGAACTTGATTTTCGCCCTTTCGCCCCATCTCCCCCTCGCCCCACCATGAACTTCCGCCCGCTCTCCTGCTCGCCCCTTCGAACATTCCCCTGCTCTCGATCTGTGTCCACTCCGAGGGAGAGGACACAGGAGAGGGGGAAAAAAGAAAGGGTGAGGACCACTTGCTTTACAAACGCTCAAATTTTTAGTTATAATTGGGCAAAATATTCAAAATAATTTTGGTTACTGAACGTACGTTCATTTTAAAACAATCTTTAGGAGGATTTATTATGCTTGACGCTGAGAACCAGGAGAAACTTGACGCCATTGACAATCCGAAAGTAGAAAAAATTGTCCGGGAGACCGCCAAGCGCTGCAACCCTGAAAAAATTACAGTAATTACTGATTCGGATGCAGACATCGAATACGTCCGCCAGGCCGCTGTTGAAAAAGGCGAGGAACAGCCGTTAGAAATGGAAGGCCACACCGTTCACTGGGATGGTTTCCACGACCAGGCACGCGATAAAGAAAATACCAAGTACCTGTTACCTGAAGGTGAAGAAATGGGCGAACGTATTAACTCAATTGAACGTCAGCAGGGACTTGAAGAAGTGCTTGGATATCTTGAGGGAGCAATGGAAGGCAAAGAAATGTTTGTGCGTTTCTTCTCCCTCGGACCGACCGATTCAGTCTTCACCATTCCCGCACTACAAATAACTGATTCCGCCTACGTCGCCCATAGCGAAGATTTACTCTACCGGGCCGGCTACGAGGAGTTTAAGAAGCTTGACCGCGACGACGATTTTTTCCACTTTATCCACTCGGCCGGTGAATTGGATGAAAATAATAACAGCAAAAACATTGACAAGCGACGTGTTTATATTGACCTTGAGGAAGGCCGTGTTTTTTCCACTAACACACAATATGGTGGCAACACCATCGGCCTCAAAAAATTAGCTTTCCGTCATGCCATTAAAAAAGCTATGCAGGAGGGCTGGCTGGCTGAACACATGTTTGTCATGGGAGCCAACGGTCCCGGCGACCGGCGCACTTACTTCACCGGCGCTTTCCCCAGCGCCTGCGGTAAGACCTCTACAGCCATGATTCCCGACCAAACCGTTGTCGGTGACGATATCGCCTATCTGCGCAACATCGACGACACCGTGCGTGCCGTTAACGTGGAAAGCGGTATTTTTGGCATTATTCGCGACGTTAACCCCGACGACGACCCCTTGATTTACAAGGTGCTTAATACGCCCCGCGAGATGATTTTTTCCAATGTGCTCGTAAACGATGACCGGCCTTACTGGCTGGGCATGGGCGAAGAAATCCCCGAGGAAGGACGTAACCACTCGGGGCAGTGGCACAAAGGAAAGACAGATGAACAGGGGAACGAAATTACTCCCTCTCATAAAAATGCTCGCTACACTATCCGGATTAGCGATCTTGACAACGCAGATCCCAAGATTCACGATCCTGAGGGCGTCCCGGTCGACGGTATCGTCTACGGCGGACGCGACTCCGATACTTCTATGCCGGTCGCTGAAGCTTTAAGCTGGGATCATGGCGTCATGACCGGGGCTTGCCTTGAGTCCGAAACCACTGCCGCAACACTCGGTGAAGCCGGCGTCCGCAACCACAATCCGATGGCTAACATCGACTTCGTTTCCGTCCCGCTCGGCCGCTATATACAGCGTCATCTGGAGTTTGGAGACAGCCTCTCCGAACCTCCAACTATCTATGGCGTTAACTATTTCTTGCGCGCAAACGGTGACGGCGATTACCTGAACGATATACTTGATAAGAAAGTTTGGCTCCTCTGGATGGAGGGCCGGGTTAACGGAGATTTTGAAGCTCTTCAAACTCCGGTGGGGAATATTCCACTCTACCAGGACCTGGCCGATCTCTTCCCGCGTCACCTGGACAAAAGTTACTCCCGTGATGAATACGAGGAACAGTTTGCCCTGCGAGTCGATAAGTATCTCGCCAAAGTTGAACGCATGCGCGAAGCTTTTGCCGACGAACAGGAGATGCCCGAGCGTTTCTTCGAACAGCTCGACGGCCAGGAGGAACGGCTGCAGGCGGAAAAAGATAAACATCACAGCTCTATCATCTCGCCCTTCCAGTTTAAACCAGTTCCATAAACCGTCTTCCCCCAAAAAGTTTCTTTTACCCCGGGGTGTCCAGACCGGACACATCCTACACAGTTGTTCGGGATCATCCTATACAGTGTTAATTATTTCTCCGGTCTATACGGAAGGAAGATGGTAAGGGGAAGGTAAATAGGTTAAAACTGGTAGCGGAAGCCAAGCCGGTGGACGTCGCCAAAATCACCGTAGGGCAGGTAAGCGTAGTCAAAGCTCACCTCGTCGTGACGGTAGCCAAATCCGGCTGTAAGTCCATCGTCAAGGTCAATGTTACCGTCGTAGCCGGCCCGCAGGGCCAGGCGGTCAAACGGCCACCATTCGACCCCTCCCATCAGCCCATATTCCCCCGACTCAAACTGATACTCCAGGTCAACGCTGGTTTCCAACCGCAGCCCATAGAAACGGTAGGCGGCTCCGCTGCGCAGCAGTTCCGGTAAGGACTCATCTTCTTCGTCGAAAGTTATATCGGTGCCAAGATTGGCAAGCACCAGTCCGGCAGAAAGCGGACGCTCACGGCTGTTCCAGCGCGTTCCAAGGTCAACTGAGAAAGCATTACCACTCACGTCATCAAGCTCCTGCCGTATATATCGAGCCGTTACACCGTAGGACCAGTTGGCCCAATTTTGTCCATAACCGGCGCTTAAAACAAGATCTGAGTT
>CAZMIT010000105.1:0-2846 GCA_964566495.1 uncultured bacterium
GTCTTGAACTTTGCTCTTTCGCTCTTTGCTTTCAGCTTTTAGCTTTTAGCTTTCATCTGAACTTACGGTCTTGAACTTTGCTCTTTTGCTCTTTCGCTCTTTGCTTTCAGCTTTTAGCTTTTAGCTTTCAGCTTTCAGCTGAACTTACGGTCTTGAACTTTGCTCTTTCGCTCTTTGCTTTCAGCTTTTAGCTTTTAGCTTTCATCTGAACTAATCGGGGCGGCCGGATTTGAACCGGCGGCCTCTGCGTCCCGAACGCAGCGCTCTAGCCAAGCTGAGCCACGCCCCGTGAATCTCTTG
The DNA here is from genome assembly GCA_964566495.1 of uncultured bacterium. Taxonomy (GTDB): domain Bacteria; phylum T1Sed10-126; class T1Sed10-126; order T1Sed10-126; family T1Sed10-126; genus T1Sed10-126. Next base: position 301 of record CAZMIT010000105.1, read on the forward strand.
CTCCAATTCAGTAGCTATCCATACCTATTATATTTTACAGGAACACCCTCCAACTATCAACAGGCACTGTTAATCACAACCTACCGAAGGTATTCCCCGAGTTCTTTCCCCCAGAGGAGGTAGGCTAAGATAGAGGGGATATTGTGCCCGCGGCTGTTAGGAACCGGGCCGGATTAGTAATAAGTCGTTCTGGTTAGGTGATGGTGCCAGTCGAGCCGCCGTTGTTCTTCACCGCGAGCGCTGCAATTGTCCCGAAAAGGACAGCCCTCACATTCCTGAGGAAAACATCCCTGGACCGCCCGGCGCCACATAATTGAGTCAACACGCCCCGAGTTGAGTCCAGGGTCGCCGCTCAACCGGTGAGCGATTTGATCGACGGTTTCTACGGTAAGCTCACGGATCTTTTCTTCCAGCCAGTGCTCTCGCGGCAGTTCAATCTGTTCGCCGAAAAACTTCTCAGCTCTCTGCTCTATATCCCATAACCCGGACTTCAAGCAAAAAAGCGGCAGCATGTAATCAGGCTGCGCCTTGAGGCCCTCAACCCCTTTGAACTGCGTCGCTTCTTGCCAGGCAGTTGTATTCTTTAGCGCAGTTTCCGGCGGCAGATTCTCCGCCCGACGATCAACAATCATTTTAAAGAGCAGCTGGGCCAGCTTCTGAAACGGGTCGCCAAATGAATAGGGAAAATAATCTGTCAATTTATTCAAAAATTGATCGAGCCCCGAAGAGCGAGAACAAAATTTTATAAATTCAGGGGAACACTCTTTTTCTTTTCCAAAACGCTGTAGTCCTTCGCCGAGTTCATTTATTTTTTTAACTCGAGTCTCCAGCATTGGCAACTCACAGGCGCCGGTCGCACCGGCAAACAGACGTTCAACATCTTTTTTTTCCATATCGCAGTAGTAGCCGGCGTTTAGTTCCAAATCTCCCGCCGCACGACCTCTCTGAATACAATAGACCAGCGCAAAAACGTCTCTTATCTTCTCTCCATTTTCGGTTTCAACCCCCCAGGTGTTCACTTGCCCCTCCTCTTTCTGCCAGTAGGAATAGTTCAACGCTCCCAGCAGCAGTAAAAACTCCAGGGTTTTACTATCGTTTTGTCGGGGGAAAAGCGGTCGACCGTCAACCTCTTCAGGGGCCTGCCAGGGTGCCGGCGGTTCGTCACCCGCCTCAACCAATTTCTGAAAGACGGACAGTAACTGATTAAATTTATTTTTATTGAGAGTAAACATTAGCTTTACCTCCATTGACTATTCTCGCCTGGCCGGCCCTCACTGCTTTAAGCGTCCCTTTTAATCCAGAACTACAAGCCTGTTTATAATCCAGGCGGTAATTGCTATAATATGTGTGTTCAGAAGCTCTTCAAAAAGGAGACTAAGTATGACAGATAACGACCCTGCAGTCCAGCATGATGAAAACAACGGTAAATTTTACGTTCCATTCCCTGACAAGCAAGCAGTTTTAAGGTATAAATTAGATGAGGAGGAAGAGTCAATCAACTTCCAATCCATCTTTGTTCCCCCCTCTCTACGAGAAGATGGTCTTGCTCAGCAAATTGTCCGATCTGCTTACGGCTACGCTGAAGAGAACTCTCTTCAGCCACATCCGTCAACGCCCGAAGATTTTTTGGCTAACGCCGGGGAACATTTCTAAACGGTAACATCTGTCGCCTCTCCCGCCCGAAACCCCAACCAGCAGTATCCCCTTGAAAAACTGTCCCTGAACCCTATCATTCCCCTGTTTTCAACCCGATTAATTGATAAAATATCCCCAAACACAAAATCTAAATAAGTAAATAATTCAAAGTATGAGGAAAAGTTATTATGGATCTTAATTTGAGGCAGAAGACAACGATATTTTTACTTGTCCTGGTCCTCGCGGTCGGCGGTTTTGCCACCTATTTTCACGTCCAGTCAATGATTGAAGCACGATTTGAAGAGCTGGAGACACGCGCCTACTCGATGGCCCAGTTTGTTGGTCTTGTATTTACGGATCAACTGCTCAAAGACGTCCCGGTCAGTGAACCCCTGCAGATCCAGATGGACGTCTGGGTAAGTGAAATGCCCCGGGCAAAATATATTGAAGTCTACAACACCGGCGGCGAAATCATCTATTCCCGGTCGCGCACGGAGACCCCGGGCCCTACACTCAGCCATGAGGAGTTCCAACGTGCCATGGTCACCAAGGAGATACAGACCAGCCGCCTTTTTCGCGACGAGGCGCTGCTCGACTCGCTGATACCAATTCGATTACTCCACACTGACTTTGGCCTGGTTCGCCTCGGTTACGACACCTCCCATTTTCGGGAGGAGCGGCGGCAAATTATTCGCCTCTACGGCGCCGGCGGCGCTATTCTCATGCTACTTATTTTCTTGTTCAGCAACCGACTGGCCGGCGGCGTTATTAGCCGTATAGAGAGCCTGGAAAAGGTTGCCCTGCAGTTGGGGAGCGGTAACCTGCAAGCCCGCTCCAACATCAATTCTGGTGACGAGCTCGAGCGTTTGGGGGATACTTTCAACAGATCGGAAGAGCACACGTCTGAACTC
>CAZMIT010000106.1:0-2567 GCA_964566495.1 uncultured bacterium
ACAGGGTTCTAAAAAAATGGCTTTGTAGAGATCCCCAAGCAGAATGTAGTTTTGGACCCTTGCGATACTCAGCTTGATTCGCATCCGGCGAATCTCCGAGGTATAGAAATTAGTAATCAGCCCATCCGGGGCTACTAATTTCTATAAATCCGTATACGAAGGGTACAAAACCTTTTGGCGAAGTTAAAAGGAAAATTATAAGGTTTTTTACAGAGCCAAAAAAATGTGCCTCTTAGTACTCCAAGTTGTAGGACTAAATACTTACCCTTATGCGCCAGTGCAAACCATAGTTCGCACAGTTTTAAACAGCTCTCTCCGAAAAACTTTCCCCCTCACCCTAACGACCAATCCTGCCGGATCGGTTTCGCCTCCAGGGGAGAGGAGACTATTCGGGGAAGATTTAAATAGTACTGTAAGCTATTTTGGGCTTAATTTTAACAAATTAAAAGCAAAATGTGGGTTTTTTCGGCTTTGGAAATTTTTTGATTCCCCAGTGACCGGGTTGATCTATTACCTTGACTGGCTGTAGATGTTAAAATTAGATCAATAATTTACCAATAGGAGAGAAAAATCGTGCATATTATTGTCGTTGGTGCCGGTCAGGTCGGTCAGACAGTAGCGCTGGAGCTATCCAGTGACCACAATCTTCACGTAATTGACAACAACCCCGATAACCTGGACAAGATACCCTATGAAATTGACGTGACCCATGGTGATGGGACGGAGCTGGAAGTTCTACGGGAAGCGGGGATAAATGGGGCCGACATTTTAATTGCAACTACAAACCTTGACCAGACAAACCTGGTTATCTGTAACTCGGCCAAGCTGGAGACAGATCTTTTCACGATAGCCCGGGTGACCAACACTGATTACCTGAAGACCTGGCGGCAATCTCCCGGTGCTTTTGGCGTAGACCTGATGCTGGGGCGAGCACTGTTAGCTGCTGATAGCATCACACGGCTGATTGCTTACAGTTCCCGCCGTCAGCCGGCCAGGGAAGTTGAATTTTTCGTTGACGGCAAGATTCAGATGGCCGTTTACGAAGTGCCCGAGAACAGTTCTGTGACTGGACAGACCGTGGAGGAAGCCGATCGCTTTCAACACCTTACTTTTGGAGCAATTTTTCGCGACGACGAAATGATTTTTCCGCGTGGCGACGACATTATTCAGGCGGGCGATCGGATAGCGGTTATCGGTGTGCCGGATAAGGTTGATCGCTTTGGCCGTGATATCTATCCGGCCGAGTTTAACTCGGATATTTCTGACCTTGTAGTATTTGGCGGCGGTAGTTTTGGTTATCAGATTGTTCGTCAGTTGCAAAAATATTCCGTCAATACTACCGTGGTCGAGCAGGACGAGCGCCGGGCCCGTTACCTGGCCGAAAACTTGCCTGAAGCACTGGTGCTTCACGGCAGTGCAACTGACGAGGAGCTCTGGCAGCGCGAAAACCTGGAGCGGGCCGACCTGGCCGTGGGAGCTGTCAATCCCGACTCCGATAATTTGCTCATCTCTCTGCTGGCTAAAAATAAAGGGATTCCCCGCGTTATTTCAATTGTCCACGAGAAGAAGTATGTCGATCTGACTGAATCAACGGCAGTTGACTACGTGGTTAATCCGCGGGAAGAGGTATCCGAGGAAATAATTCGTTACATTGAAGTTGATTACGCCGAGAACATTACCAGTATAGAACACCACCGGGGGACCGTATTTGAGGTTGAAGTTGGTCCGGAAAGTGACCTGGTGGATCAGCGCCTGGCCGAGACCGTGCAATCCCTATCCGAGCGAATGACTATAGGGGCGGTAGTTCGTGAAGGCAGTGTCCTTGCTCCGCGAGGTCAGACTGAGCTGTATGAGGGCGACCGGCTTGTAGTGCTTACGGACGCTGAACAGGCCGAAGATGTTGCCGAACGGCTTAAGTAGAGATGGTTGATTACAAAAGTGTTCTGAGTCTTATCGGTTCGATACTTGTCTGGCTTTCCGTGCCTCTCCTGCTTCCTTTATTTATTGCCATCTTTACCGGTGAGGATATACTTGTTTTCGTGGGGACTATTCTGCTTGTCGTGGGGACGGGGCTGATTTTGGAACGGTTGGAGAGGGAGCCGGAGATAGGGACGCGGGAAGGTTTCTTGCTTGTCATGCTCACCTGGCTGGTGATGGCAATTTTTGGTGCCTTACCCTATATTTTTGCCGGCCAGGGGACAGTGGCCTCGCCAGTAAACGCTTTTTTCGAGTCAATGAGCGGCTTTACCACAACCGGGGCAACGGTTATGGAAAAAATATCCTTTGCTCGCCATTCCGCCGCAATAATGATGTGGCGTCAGCTCAGCCAGTGGCTGGGTGGAATGGGGATTATCGTGCTTGCCGTTGCCATCCTACCTAAGCTTTCAATTGGTGGTATTCAATTAATTGAAGCAGAAGCGCCCGGTCCTTCCGTGGAGCGCCTGGCTCCACGGATGGTGGAAACGGCCCGTCGTCTCTGGCTTGTTTATCTGGGGTTAACAGTTTTGCTGGCGGGAATTTTATTTTCTCTTTATCAGCTTGGAGAGGCTCCGGGGATGAATTTTTAT
>CAZMIT010000107.1:0-2459 GCA_964566495.1 uncultured bacterium
CGGGTGATGGTTGTTGGTGAGGGGCCGGGCGCTAACGAGGACGAACAGGGATTACCTTTTGTCGGTCGCTCCGGTAAATTACTGCGCCAGGGGTTTGAAAAGGTGGGTCTCTCCGGGGAAGATATTTACATAACAAATGTGGTCAAGTGCCGGCCGCCGGATAACCGCGACCCCCGAACTGACGAGCTAAAGGCCTGTCGGCCATACCTTGATCAGCAGCTTGAGCTTATTGATCCTGCCGTTATTCTTTCACTCGGTAATTTTGCTCTTGGTTATTTTCTCGGTGAAGATGGGGGAATTATGGACGCCCGGGGAGAGACCTATGATTTTGAAGGCTATACCGTGGTACCTACCTTTCATCCCAGTTATATGCTTTATAACCCCGGTGAAACCAAGACAAAACAGTTTTTGAGTGACCTCAAGCTGGCCGTCAGCCAGCTCAATGGCTGAAAAATCGCAGTTATTAGAGGTAGTTTTTTTACGGCGAAATATTCCTGAACCATTTTCATATATTTACAAGGGTGAAGATAATCTCCTCGGTTTTCCGGTTGTAGTTCCGCTGCATAATCAGCTCACGGTTGGCCTGGTAATTGGTTCTCAACCGGTTGATGGTGGAGTAAATTCTGATTTAAAAGAAATTGCTAAAATTGTACATAGCGTCGAGCCCCTTCCTGCTGACCTGATTAAGCTCGGTCGTTGGATGAGCCGTTATTATCTCACTTCTACCGTAGAAACTTTTCGTTCCCTGTTACCTTCGGCCTATCTACCTCGTCCTAAAACTGCCTGGGAGCTTACTGCCGAGCCAGAGAAAATTATTGCTGCCCTGCCGCAGCCTGTGGCTTCTGTTTTTCAAACAGCCGCCCCCCCGGTAACTTTGGAGCAGCTAAAAGAAGACAGTGGCTGGGCGGAAGGTAAAATCGTGGAGTTGCTCGTTTCGCTTGAAGAGGAGGGGCTTCTCAACCGCACCGTAAGCTTAACTAAGCCGCCGACTTCACGTCGCAAACTAAATTACCTGCGATTAGCTGCCGAATCACCCCGGGTTAAGTCCTTTCTCGCCGATGCCTCCTCCCGTCAGGCGGAGCTTATAAACTATTTGCGCGGTAGAGAAGGGGAATTTCAGGCGGAGCTTCCCAAGCCGCTGCGGCGTACTGATCTGATTAGACGCCTGCAGGATGAGGATCTGATTAAAAAAGAAAAACGTCACCGCTATCGCTTGCCACTTGAAGATATGGATACAAGCGTTAGCGCTGCTGAAGAGTTTGAGTTAACTGAGGATCAGGAACAGGTTTATGAAGCTGTCTGGTCATCACTTGCCGGGGATAAATTCTCCTCGCATCTACTGCACGGTGTTACAGGTAGCGGTAAGACCGAGGTCTATTTTCGTCTTGTGGAGAGGGTTCTGGAGCGGGGAGAGACGGCGCTGGTTCTGGTCCCTGAAATTACGCTTGCCGTATTTTTATTCAAACGATTCCGGGCCCGTTTCGGAGAAAAACTGGCCACCCTGCACAGCGGTTTATCGCAGGGGGAGCGACGGGACGAGTGGCATCGTGTTCAGCGTGGGGAGGCCCGCGTTGTTCTTGGCGTTCAATCGGCTGCTTTTGCGCCTTTGAATGAGCTCGGCCTGATTGTCGTCGACGAGGAACATGACTCATCTTACAAGGCCGGCAGTAGTCCCCGCTACAATGCTCGTGACGTTGCAGTCAAACGGGCTCAACTCAACGAAATACCGGTCCTCCTTGGCAGTGCTACTCCCAGTCTGGAAAGCTACTCTAATGCACTGCGGGAGCGTTACCGGCTTCACGAGATGAAAAGTCGTCCGACCGGGGGACAACTGCCTGAAGTTAATCTTGCCGACCTCCGCTCGACTGACGGTTTGTTTACTAAAACACTGGTTCAAAGAACGAAACAGGTTCTGCAGGCCGGTCACCGGGCTATCTGGTTTTTGAATCGGCGTGGTTATTCGAATTATCTGCTCTGCCTCGACTGCGGCGAGTCGCTCCAGTGCCAACGCTGTCGGGTGACTCTAACCTATCACTCCGGACCCGGCCGCCTTCGCTGTCACTATTGTGGCTATGCTCGTTCTCTTCCTGACGCTTGTCCGGCCTGTGAGGCGGGGGAATTACAGCTTCAGGGCAGTGGCACCCAGCAGCTCACTCGAGTTGCTCGGGAGCTCTATCCCACCGCTGAAATAATTCGCATGGACGCTGATACGGTAACCAGAAAAAACCGACGCTTTAAGTTATTGGAACGTTTTGGGGAGACTGATGGAACCCTACTGATTGGTACACAGATGGTTACCAAGGGACTTGATTTTGAGGGGGTTGATTTTGTCGGAGTTGTCAATGTCGATACCGGCTTACAGTTTCCGGATTTTCGGGCCGGTGAACGAACCTTCCAACAGCTGGTTCAGGTATGTGGCCGGGCCGGTCGCGATAAGCCCGACGCTTCCGTCCTGATTC